>JBBDZL010000001.1:0-5077 GCA_040900215.1 Patescibacteria group bacterium
CGCTGGGCTTTCTCGAAATCCTGCGCTCCGCTTGATTTTTCCCCATCATCCATATTAGCCGGCCCCCACTAGTTTTGTAATAAAAAACCCGCCGATTTTGCAATCAGCGGGTGTTTTGGTCTTAGATCTCGGTCGCCAGGCGTTCGGCTTCCGCGATCATTTCCTCGATCAGTCCCATCCCTTCTTCCCAGAAGTTGGGGTCCTCGAGGTTGATCCCCATCGGCGCCAGGAGCTTGACGGGATCTTCCGATCCGCCGGCGGCCAAGAGCTCCAGGTACTTGGGGATGAAGCCCGCGCCTTCCTTCTTGTAGCGGGCGTAGAGCGCCAGGACCAGCAGCTGGCCGAAGCTGTACCCGTAGCAGTAGAAGCTGTAGCGGAAGAAGTGGGGGATGTAGTCCCACCACCAGCCGTAGCTCTTGGTGAGCGTTAGCTCCTGGCCGAACATCGGCTGGAGCGCCTCCAGCCAGTAGCGGTTGACCTCCTCGATCGTCAGCTCGTGGTCGGCCCGGGCGGCGTGCAGCTTCTGCTCGAAGCGGGTGAATCCCGCCTGGCGGAAAACCGTTGCCAGCGTGTCATCGATCTTGGCGCAGAGCAGGGCGAGCCGCTCCTTAGGGTTAGCCGTCTGCGCCAACAGGCGCTCGAAGACCAGCTGCTCCCCGAAGACGCTCGCGGTTTCCGCCAGCGTGGTCGGGGGGTGGTTCTGCAGGAGGCTGACCTCTTGGCAGAGGACATCGTGCAGGCCGTGTCCGAGCTCGTGCGCCAGTACTGCCACATCTCTCTTGGTTCCTTCCCAGCTCATCAGGATGAACGGGTGGAGGAACGAGCAGGGCATGGCGTAGGCGCCGTCCTGCTTCCCGACCGCGCTGGCGGTGTCGATCCAGCTCTCGGTGAAGAAGCGGTCGACGATCGCGCCCACGGCGGGATCGAAGTCCGTGTAGGCCGCGACGATCGTTTCCCGCGCCTCTTGGAGCGAGATGTTCTCTCTCGCTGTTTGGAAGAGAGGCGCGTAGCGGTCCCAGTCGTAGAGGCGCGGTAGGCCCAGGAGCTTGCGCTTCAGGGCGTAACAGCGGGCCGGGAGTTCGGTGTTCCGATCGCAGGTGGAGAGCAGCGCTTCTACCGCTTCCCCGCTGATCTCGTTGGCGAGATTGCGCGCCTCCAGCGATCCCGAGTAGCCGCGGAGCTTCGCCTTGATCTGCTGGTCCTTGAGCAGGGCGTTGAGGATGTCTATCACATAGGGCGCGGTCCGCTTGAGGACCCGGGTGGTTGCCTGCTGGACCTTCTTCCGCCGATCCGGTGAGGGATCAAAGAGGGCACTCAAGGCTCCCGCCAGCGGTTTCCCGCCGACCTCTATCCGGCCCATGATCTTGGTGAAGTGATCCACCCAGGCCGAGGCGGTCGGGGAGAGCTCGTTGAGGATTGCTTCCTCGGCCTCGGAGAGGGTGTGGGGCGCGAGCGCCCGCTCCATTTCCAGGTAGTGCCGCCAGCGGGCCAGAGCGGGGTCGGCGATGAGCGCCGCCGCCGTTTCTTCGGGAACGCGCCGCCACTCCAGGTTGAAGAAGAGCATCTCCCGCTCGACATCGACATCCAGTTCCTGGGTTCTGGTCTTCAGCGCCGAGGATTCCTCGTTGCGGGTGTCCAGGGAAAAGAGCAGGAAGGCGTAGACGCCGATCCTGGTGCCGAGGATCCCGATTTCTTCCAGCTCGGCCAGGGCCGCCGCCAGGGTGGTCGCGTCCAGGTCCGGCCGGTTGATCCGCCCCTGGTAGCGAACTTGAAACTCCTTGGCCCGCTGCCGGATGAGGGCGATGTCGGCTTCCAACTCCGGACTCTTCGGACCAGGATAGAACTCGGTCAGATCCCAACGAATCTCGTCCAACGTTCCCTCCTTCTTCGGGTTAGGTTTTCCTTTCGATTATAAACGGCGGGGCCGGAATTGCAACCCATAGGGGTAATGCGGTATGCTTAAGGCGTTGGAAATAATTCTGCCCATTTTAAAGCGGTGATTACTGTACTACCGTTAATTTTTGGTGTGCTCGGATTATCCCTGATGGGGGCCATGCGTTCGGCTCGCAACGGGAAGGCCGCTCCGGTTTCCCGCCGGTTTGAGGAGAGCGTTTTGCTGGAGATCCGAGTGCCGAAAGGGAATGAGCTGCTGCCGCTGGCGTCGGAGCAGATGTTTGCTTCCCTGCACGGGCTGCTGCGGGCCGACCCCGAGCACCAGGAACACATATCCTTTGAAATCGCGGCCGACTCTTCCGGCATCCATTTCTATGTTTGGTGCCCCAAGCACCTCCAGGAATTTGTCGAAGGCCAGGTCTACGCCCAGTATCCCTCGGCCGAATTGAAATTGGTCGACCACGACTATATGCAAGCCGATCTTTCCGGGCTGGCGGCCTGCGGTGGAAATCTGGTCCTCTCCAAAGATTCTTTTTTCCCAACCAAGACCTTCCGCGATTTTGAGGTTGATCCGTTGGCGGCGATCACGGGTTCCATGAGCGAAGTCAAAGAGGGGGAGCGCATTTGGCTGCAGATTTTAACTCGTCCCACTCCGGATGTTTGGCAGGCGGCCGGGCACAAGTACGTTCAAGAGGTGAAGACCGGAGTGAAGAGGATGAGCCTGGGGCTGTCCCAGATTGCGACCGGCGTAGCGGAGGAACTGGGAGGAATGATTCCTTTTGCCGTCAAGCAGTTTGCGAATCCGGCCTCGGTCGCCGCCCCGTCCAAGCCGCCGCTTCCGCCCAAGCAGGAGTTCCCGCGGCTTTCCCCCGGCCAAGAACTCGAATTAAAGATGATTGAAGACAAGCTAACCCGGGTCGGGTTCGAAACGGTAGTCCGGGTCTTCACTGCCGCCCTGGAACCCGAAAACTGCAGCGATCTACTGCGGGGAGCAGGAGCTTCTTTCCGGCAGTTTTCTTCGGCCAGCCTCAATTCCTTCACCCAAGTCGCCCCGGCCGAGGGGATCACCGACTTTAAAGATAAAGTGGTGCGGCGCGAGTTTCCGGCCCGGTCCTATGTTTTGGACACGGCCGAGCTGGCCTCGATTTTCCATCTGCCGAATATCTCGGTCCAGACCCCGGCCATCGCTTGGGCGACCTACAAGAAAGGCGAGCCCCCGGCGAACCTGCCGACTTCGGACTGCACTTACTTCGCCCAGACGACTTTCCGGGAGCGGTTTGCGAAGTTTGGGATCAAGCGGACCGATCGCCGCCAGCACATGTACCTCGTGGGAAAGACCGGCACCGGCAAAACCACCGTCTTCAAGAACATGATTGTTCAGGACATGCAGAATGGCGAGGGGGTGGCGGTGCTGGATCCGCACGGGGACTTGGTGAAGGAGCTGTTGGATTTCGTTCCGGCGGAAAGAGTGAATGATGTCGTCTATTTTGACCCTTCCGACACCGGGCGCCCGACCGGCCTTAATCTTTTAGAGTTGCAGGATACGTCTCAAAAGAACCTGCTGGCTTCCGGGCTGTTGGATGCTTTCAAAAAGCATTTCATTGATATCTCCTGGGGTCCGCGGCTGGAGTACCTTTTGAACAACGCCATCCTGACTCTGCTGGAGGTTCCTGGCACGACTCTCTTGGGAATTACCCGGCTCCTTTCGGATAAGAATTACCAAAAGTATATTGTTTACAAACTAAAGGATCCGGTGTTGAAGGAGTTTTGGGAGAAAGAATATACCCAGATGATGACCAACCCGCGCTTGCACACCGAAGCGGTCGCGCCGATCCAAAACAAAGTTGGCCGATTCTTGTCTTCCTCCACGATTCGCAACATTGTCGGCCAGCGCACTTCTTCCCTCGATCTCGACGAGATCATGAACGGGGGCAAGATTCTTCTGATCAATCTTTCCAAGGGTAAGATCGGGGAAGACAACGCCAACCTCTTGGGTTCGCTGATTATCTCTCGAATCAACTTCACCGCGATGCAGCGGGTGAACATTCCCGAAGAAGAGCGGCGGGACTTTTACCTCTACGCGGACGAGTTCCAGAACTTCGCCTCGGGCTCCTTCGCTTCGATCCTCTCCGAGGCCCGGAAGTACCGGCTGAACCTGCACTTGACCCACCAGTACACCGCCCAGCTGCCGGAGAGCATGCAGGACGCCGTGTTTGGGAATGTCGGGACGATGGTTCTTTTCTCGGTTGGAGCTCCTGACGCCACTATTTTGGAGAAGGAGTTCATGCCGTACTTTACCGCCGAGGATCTGATCTCGCTGGACAAATACCACATCTACCTCAAGCTGCTGGTGGACGGAATGACTTCTAAGCCGTTTTCGGCTATCTCGCTTACTCCTCCGGAGGGGCAGACCTACCAAGGGCAGGCGGCGGTTTCCCACTCTCGCGAAGTCTACGGACGCGATGCCGCCGAGGTAGAAGATAAGATTAAGCGCTGGTCGGAACGGGTGTTTAGCTTGGGGATGGCGATTGCCGAGGAGAAGGGTGAACCGCTCGTCGAGCCTGCGCCAGTGACCGATGAACAGCCTCCGGCCGCCGAGCCTGCTTCTCCGCCAGGCGGGGGCAGTGATCAAAGCGACGAAGAGGCGTGATATAATTTTCAGTAAGAAACCGATGGAGGGACACATGGGGAAGGATAAAATCCAACTCCTCAATCAGGCGTTGAACGCTGCTGCCTCCTCTTTGAACTTAGCCAAGCAACTCCTCTCCGAAATTGAATTCCATCCTGCTGGCCCGGCCGAGACGCCCGGTTTGGTCGGGAAGTACGACGGGATGTTTATGGTGACCGAAGCCGGCAAGAAATACCCCGTTCCAGACAACTACTCCGCCAAGACCAAACTCGTTTACGACGATAAGCTCAAGATGATCGAAGGCCCCGAGGGCCGGCGCTTCAAGCTGTTGGAAGAGGTCGAACGGGAGGAGCAGGAGGCCCAGCTGGCGGTCAAGGACGGCCACTTTGAAGCGCTGGGCAAAGACGGTTCCTACCGCTTGATCCAGGGAGCGGTCCGCTATTGGGGCGGCCAAGAGGGGGACAAGCTTAAGATTCTCCTTCCGAAAGGAAACCGGAACGTCCCTTTCGCCGGTCTGACCGAGATTATTGGCCGGAAGCCGGGAGAGGGAGCGGT
>JBBDZL010000001.1:5177-9802 GCA_040900215.1 Patescibacteria group bacterium
AAACCCGTGGAGAAGCCGATCGAAAAAGTCGAGAAAAAGGAAGAACCGGCCAAGCCCCCTAAAACCGAATCCAAGCCGGCTGAAAAGGCGCCGGCCAAAAAAGAAGCGCCCAAGCCCACTCCCAAGTTGAGCGAAGCGAAACCCGCAAGTAAGTTAAGCGAAGCGAAATCTCAGCCGAAGGCTGACGCGCCTCTGGAGCACGCCTCTGGCGGAAAGCCTGCTAAAGACCTCGACGAAGAAGATCTCCGTTAAAGGATTAGTAACCTAATTATCCCATAGTATTGATTTTTCCCTTGAAGTGTGTCAAAATTAAACTAACCTAACTCTCAAGAAAGGAGAGATTCCCATGGAAGAGAGAACCATCCATTGGGACAAGTTCCCGAAGGGAACCGGATTTGCGGTTTCGGAGTTTAAGGAAGAGCCGCACCGGGAGCAGTACGGGATCCTCGCCAGCCTGCCCGACGGCCGGTTTGTCTGGGTTGCCCTCGGCAGCCCGCCGGAGTTGGTGTTCGCACCCAACCGGAAGATGGCGCAGTCGATCTTGAATAACCTGCGCGAGTTCTCCAAGATGAAGCAGGCTTCGGAAGAGATCGGGGAGTGGGGGGACGAGGATAGCTCGGGTCTTCCCGACCCGCGGTCCCTTCCCACTGTCAACTGGGACAGGGTTCCGAGCTCCGCCCGGTTGCATGAGCGGCAATTCCGAGGGAAGATTTGGGGGATCATCGCCGATCTTCCCGACGGCGAGCACCTGGTGTTCTTCGACCGGTTCTTTAGGAATACGGGATACCATGAGTTCAGCGCCAGCCAAGAGGAGGCTCGGAAAGTAGTGGCTTTTCTGGAGCTGTCTCAAACGCCTCCCGATCCTGAACCGCAGGGGGCGGAGCGGACGGCGGTGAAAGTTCATACTCCTCCCTTCGTTCCGGACAGCGTGCCGGCGGAAGAGCTAGGCGTGAAGGCGTCCCAAATCGCGGCCGATCTCGAAGAGATCGAGTACATCGAGATGGGTTGGCTCTTCCGGCTCTACTATGGAAAGCGGCAGAGCTGCATCTGCTCGCAGTGCCGGCATGAGTATGTGTATCGGCTGGATCAGCTGGTCGAGAGCTACTTGCGGCAGTTCAAAAACGTACCCACCGAGATCCGGACGGCGATTAACTTTGTCCTGAAGTCTTGGGAGGTCGTTGAGAACAACCGTCAGGCCTAAAAAACCTGACGGTTTTTTTTGTTCCGATTCCGTGTATTATACTGTTGTTTAGAGTTCCAGGTCACAGTAAGTGCTGTCCCTCACTACGTTCGGGTTGCAATTTGAACGACTAATAAAAAATGAGCGGACATTCAAAGTGGGCGACAATCAAGCGGGCGAAAGGGATAACCGACGTTAAGCGCGGCAAGCTTTTTTCCAAGTTGGCGAAAGAAATTTCCTCCGCTGCTAAAAGGGGAGGATCCAATCCGGATAATAACCCTACTTTAAGATCGGCAATTGAAAAGGCCCATTCCTACAACATGCCCAAGGAAAATATTGAGCGGGCGATGGCGACGGCCTCCGCCGCCCAAGCGCTGGAGGAAGCCGTTTACGAAGGATACGGCCTATCGGGAGTGGCTTTTATGGTGAAGGTTCTCACCGACAACCGGAACCGGACTCTCTCCGAAGTTCGGCGGATCTTTGAATTGCACGGCGGCAAGTTGGGAGAAGCCGGTTCGGCCGCTTATATCTTTTCCGATCCCGATAACCCCACCTTTATGGTCCCCATAACCGATCCGGATTTGGCGAAGAATATTTTGGCTTTGGCCGAGGCCCTCGATGACCACGATGATACTCAGGAGGTTTACAGCAACTTCGATGTACCGGAAGAGCTAATTCAACCATGATTACTTTAGGAATTGATCCCGGCACCGCCGAGATGGGGTGGGGGATTGTGGAAGAGCAAAGGTCAAAAGTCTCCGCCAAAGGCGGATCCGCAATCAAATATCACAGTCATGGGATGATCAAGACTCCCTCGGACCAGCCCCTCTCGAAGCGGTTGGTGACGATCAGAAGGGGAGTGGAGGAGTTGGTGGATGCTCATAAGGTCGATGAGATTGTGATCGAGCGGGTGGTTTTCAACTTTAATGTAGCTTCGGCTATTTCAGTCGCCCAATCCTACGGAGTGATTCTACTGCTGGCGGGGGAGCGGGACCTGCCGGTTTACGAGTACAACTCCTTGGAGGCTAAGCTGATTGTGGCCGGCCACGGCCGAGCGGATAAAAAACTTGTTCAACAGGCCATTAAGAAGCGGCTGCGCCTTAAGGAGCACCCAACGCCGGTCCACGCTGCCGACGCCCTGGCGATTGCGATTTGCCACTTGGAAAAGAGGAGTTCTTCTCCTTCTTAAGATGTTTTCTTTTTGGCGTACAAAACGCTTTCGTTTCCTCACGGTTTCTTTTCTGGTAACGGCTCTCTTGGTCGCCCAGACCCTCCCCCAGTATCAAGCGGAGCTGTTTCCGGTCCTAGTCCTGCCGGCCGCTTCGCTGCTGTTTCTGCCGTTGGCGCTGGGGAGATTAAGAGGGATCGAGTGGTTGACTTTTTCCGTCCTTCCCTTCTTCTTGACCCTGGGAGCTGTTCTTAGCCAGGGGCTCTTTCCGAACTTTCAGCCGGTGGTCAAGGCGGCGAGCTGGCTGGCTTTTTATATCGGTTTTTACGTTCTGCTCTTGGCCATTAATGTCTTCCAAGTCGGCCGGCGGCGGAAGGAGAGCATCCCGTTGGAGCGGGCCGCCAAGCCGGTGATTTTTATGGCGGCTTTTGCGGCGGCTTTCTTGCTCTTGACGGCGCTGTACAAGCTCGGTTTTGGATTTCTTCTTAATAGTGTTTTAACCTTTGGTTTGATCTTCATCCTGGCGACGGACGCTTTTTGGTTTTTGGCGGCCACCGATCTGCTGGAGCGGCGGTTCTTCGCGGCCGGGGCGCTGTTGGCGCTGGCGGCGGTCCAGATTGCGCTGGCTTTCTCTTTCTTCCCGTGGAAAGCCCACCTCCGGGGGATCTCCGAAGCGACCTTCTTTTACGCCGCGCTGGGGGTTTCGCGGGCTTATTTTGAAAAACATCTCAAGTATCCCATCGTGGTGGAATATATTTTGGTTTCTTTAGCCGTTTTGGTTCTGGCGGCGTTGATTAAGTAGGGGAGAAATAGCAGGGGAGAGGAGCGGCTGATAACCTATAACGTCCATTAATTATTATAGGACTTTTATCTTGCGATAGACTAGAGCACGATAGCAGATTCATCGTTCTTTATCTTATTTAAATCTTTGATAGCGGTGGTTGGGTAATCTTTGGGAATTAATTAAATTATTAAAAATTGGTCCCCCTCGTTGATCGATGCCGGTCGGCGGTTTTTTGCTTGCCGGGCGCAAAAAAAGGCCGCGAAATGTTTGCAAAATTGGCGCAAGGACGATGTAAGAGCTGTCTTGGCGCGAATCTTGTTAAGTTTTATCTCTTATAATTTTATTCGATCTCTTATTAACTCTTACAAGCTCCTAGTGAGAAGGAGAACTTCCTGGAGAAAAATCGATTTACAGGAGAGGTAGCCTTATTGGATAAAACTTGACATCAGGAAGGGGACTCCGGTAAATTGAAACTGTGGTTCGTATAATCTACATAAAGCGAACAAGTACAAATCCGGGGAGGCAACCCGGACCTTGCTCCCCCGCCGCCAAAATCCGATGAAAGAATACCTGCAAAGATTCTTGGAATATTTGGAGATTGAAAAGGGCCGCTCGCCGCGCACGGTTGAGAACTACGCTTTCTTTGTGAAAAGATTTCTCGATTTCACGAAGGTCAACTCCCCTACTTCGATCACTCCCCAACTTGTCCGCCGCTACAAATTATTCCTAAATCGCTATCAGGATCAGCGCGGCGACCCTCTGGAGAAAAGTTCTCAAAACCATCACCTGATCGCGGCGCGGTCGTTCCTGCGCTACTTGGCCCAGCAGGAGGAACTGGATGTGATGCCGCCGGACCGGATCGAGCTGATCGATGAAGGCGATCGCAAGGTAAAAGTGATGGATGAATCGGCTTTGGAAAGGTTCCTGGCTGCGCCCGATCCGAAGACGCCGCAGGGTCAGCGGGACCGGGCGATTCTGGAGCTTCTTTTTTCGACCGGACTTCGGGTGTCGGAGTTGGTCGGGCTGGACGTCAAGGATGTTAACCTCAAGACTCGGGAGATTTCGGTGATGGGTAAAGGGCGTAAGATCCGGGTGGTCTTCGTTTCCGACTCGGCCGCGGTCGCCTTGGATTCCTACCTTAGTACTCGCCAGGACGAATACAAACCGCTCTTTATCCGCTACAAGGGCGGGCACCCGGTTGATCCGGAGGGATGGGATGCCCGGCTAACCGTCCGGAGCATTCAGAAACTGGTTAAGAAGTATGCGCTGATTGCCGGGATCGCGGTCGACCCGTCTCCTCACACTCTTCGCCATACTTTCGCTACCGATCTCCTGCGCCGAGGGGCCGACATTCGCTCGGTCCAGGAACTTCTCGGCCACGCCAACATTGCCACCACCCAAATCTACACGCATATTACTAACCCCCAACTCAAAGAAGTTCATCGCAAATTCCACCGCGGAAATAAATAGGGAGGGGATTTTTTGTAGAATGG
>JBBDZL010000002.1:0-2922 GCA_040900215.1 Patescibacteria group bacterium
AGGATATGCTTTGAGCCGTGGACGATAAGAGCGTTGATCTGTTCATCCAAAGTCACGCCGTTCTTCTTCGCCAGCTTGCGGGCTTCCGGCTTGCAGATCAGCACCTCCCCCAGCAGCATTCCCTCCTCGGTCTTTTCGTAGTAAGGGAAGGAGAGCACCGCCGGCGTGTAGCTCTTGCCCCGGAGCTCGCGGTTTAACTGTTGAATTTTCTTGGGAGAGACGAAGTTGGCTTCGATGGTAAATTTCATGAATTAAGAGATCATAGGAGATCTTAGGAGGGACCAGGAGATCCTAAGAGCTCCCGAACCACCTTGCTCACCAAGGCCCCGTCGGCTTGGCCCTGGATCTTCGGCATCAGGACTCCCATCACTTTGCCCATGTCGGCAATTCCGGCCGCGCCGGCCTCTTGGATCGCCGTCCGCGCCAGACCCCGGATCTCTTCTTCTCCCATCTGCTCCGGCAGGTAGCCTTGGATCATTTCCAGCTCCCGTTTTTCTTTTCCGACCAAATCCTCCCGCCCGCCTTTTTGATAGGCATCAATCGATTCGTGGCGCTGCTTGGCCTGCTTCTGCAGGATCACCGCCAGCTCTTCTTCGGTTAGGACCGCGTCCTTGCCCTTGGCGATTTCGGCGTTGTGAACCTCGGCCAGAAGGTAACGCAGGGAGAGGGCCCGGGCGGTGTCGCCGGCTTTAAGCGCCTCGGTCAGATCGGCTTTGATTTTGCTTAAAGTGTCCATGTTACAAATGACGCAGCGTTAGCCACCGCATCTTGCGGGGCGCCGCCAACGGCGGGCGCGAGTAATTTGTGCAACCTGAGCACTTAGCGGAGGGCAGCACCATCATTCCTGCTCTTCCTTTTCGTACTCGATCATTTTCTGCTTTTGGGAGCGCTTGCGCTTCTTGATCTCGGAGGGCTTTTCGTAGAACTCCCGCCGGCGCATCTCCAGCATAATTCCTTCTTTTAGAACCTCCCGGTTAAAGCGCCGCAGCGCTTCCTCCAATGATTCTCCCGGTTTTAATGTAACTTTAGCCATAATTAGTAAATAGATCTTAGAACGCTTCGCTTCAGATCTTAGAAAAAATCTAAGTTCTAGGCTCTAAGTTCTAATTTCTTAAAATCCACCTCCTTTTAATGGTGAGCTTGTCGAATCCATTAAACGTGCCGCACTTCCGTCGGCGACTGCCACCCCCCAATAAGATGAATATGTAGGTGATCCACCGTCTGGCCGGCTCCCGGGCCGGCGTTCGTCACGAGCTTGTATCCGTCCAGAACCCCCGCATCCTCGGCCAGCTTTCGCGAAAGAGCAAAGATCCGCCCCAGAACGTCGGCGCGCCGGTCCAAATCCCCACCCTCAATTTCCAAGTGCTCTTTGGGAACGATCAGCAGATGGACCGGAGCGGAAGGATTAATGTCTTTAAAGACCGCAAAGATCTCATCCTCATGAACAAACTCCGCCGGAACCTCTTTCCGAATAATTTTGCAGAAGATACAATCCTGCCCTTTTTCCATTTTCTCTTCGCCCTTTTTAAGCATATAACTCCTTTATTTTATCAGCTAGCTTCTCGACCGGCACCACTTCGGACTTGCCATCGGACCGGCGGGAAACTTCTACTCCGCCGGCTTCCAAGCTTTTCTTCGAGACCAACACCCGCACCGGAACCCCGATCAAATCGGCGTCGGCGAGCTTCACTCCCGCCGATTCTTCGCGGTCATCGTAGAGTACTTCTAAACCGGACTTCTCCATCGCCGCGTAGAGCGTCTCCGCCGCATCCTGCCCGCCCTCCAGCGAAACCAGGTGAACGTCGAAAGGTGTGAGC
Organism: Patescibacteria group bacterium; assembly: GCA_040900215.1. Classification (GTDB taxonomy): domain Bacteria; phylum Patescibacteriota; class WWE3; order 9FT-COMBO-53-11; family 9FT-COMBO-53-11; genus 9FT-COMBO-53-11. The sequence goes on from JBBDZL010000002.1 coordinate 1,818, forward strand.
TCCTTGGGCCAGATAACCCCCCGTTCGTCGTGGCCGGCTTTGTTTTCAATCGCCGCCGCCATAATCCGCGCTATCCCGATACCGTAGCAGCCCATCACCACCGGTTTGCGGGAGCCGTCGGCGTCGGTGAAAGAGGCCTTCATCTTTTCCGAGTAGACCGTTCCAAGCTTAAAAATGTGGGCCAACTCGATCGCCGCCGCCGTGAAAACTGCCTGTCCGCAATCTGGACAACTTTTTAGTTCACCGGACTTGGCGACATTGGAAGCGAAGTCGCAATGCTCGCAATAGACCGCTTTGTCCTCGCCGGATTCGGCCGGCAGCATGAACTCGTGGGACTCTGACCCCCCGATCGTCCCCGAGTGCGCCGCCACGATCAAAACTTCCAACCCGCAGCGGGCAAAAATCCGCTCGTAGGCTTTGAGAACCTCCAAATAGTAGCGATCGAGATCCTCTGCGGAAGCGTGGAAAGAATAAAGGTCCTTCATCATGAACTCGCGGGTCCGCAAGATTCCGCCCGTCGGCCGCATTTCGTTGCGGAACTTGGTTTGGATTTGAAAGACCGCCAAAGGCAAATCTTTATAAGAATTGATGAAGCGCCGCGCCAAGTCCGTGACCACTTCTTCGTGAGTCGGCCCCAGCGCCGTTTCCCGTCCCGCCCGGTCCTTTAACTTGAAGAGCGGCGGATCAATCTCCCCCGGCCCGTCCCACCGGCCGGATTCCAGCCACTGCTCTTTTTTCTGGAGCGCCGGCATCAGGATCTCCTGCCCCCCGATCCCTTCCATTTCCTCGCGGATGATCTCCACGATCTTGTGCATCACCTTCCAGCCCAGAGGCAAAAGGGTGTAAACCCCCGCCACCAGCGGATCGATGTAGCCCGCTTTCAGCAAAAGGCGGTGGGAAAGTGCTTCGGCATCCTTTGGCACTTCCCGCAGGCTTCTCCCGATAAACTTTGAATATCTCATCAGGAAAAGATTAGCACAAAAAACCCGAACTGGGGTCAGTTCGGGAGGGAGAGAAAATCGCGTTCGAGCCGGGACCAGATTCGGGCTTCCTCGGCCGGTGAATCGTCCAGCGCGCGCTCCAGATGGATCACCTGGGCGGCGAG
>JBBDZL010000002.1:3022-6809 GCA_040900215.1 Patescibacteria group bacterium
GCGGTCGTAATCCCCACCCCCAGCGGCCCCTCGCCCACCGGAGGATCGGCGCGGGGAACGACGCTGACCGTCACCGCCTCCCCCTCCCGCTCAAACCCGAGAGAAGAGGTTTTCCCCAAATTTTCTTCCGTCAGCGCGAGCAGTTCTTCGGATGTTTCGACCGGTTCTCCGTTAAAGGAAAAGATGTAATCCCCGGCCGAAATCCCCGCCTCTTCGGCGGGCGAACCGGCCGTGACTTCATTCACCAGGACCTTACCCGCCGGCACGTTCTTCCCCAGCCCCCACAGGAAAGAAAAGACCAGCCAAGCCAGCAGAAAATTGCCCAAAGCACCCGCCGCAACGATCCCGGCCCGCTTCAATTTGCTCTGGATCGCAAAGGAGCCGGCTCCGCCGAATCCCAGGGTCTCCCCCTCCTCGCCCTTCAATCGGACGAAGCCCCCGATCGGCAGGAGATTGATGGAGTAGATCGTCCCCCCGATTTTCTTTCCCCAAACGCGGGGCGGGATGCCGAAGCCGAATTCCTCCACCGCCACGCCGAACAGGCGGGCGATCAGGAAGTGGCCGCCTTCGTGGACGAAAATCAAGATGGATAAAAGGGCAATGAATCGCAAAATTGATACTAATTCCATAATCTAGTCTATATTTTTTAAAGCTCTAGTTGGGCCTTTTTCTCCTGGGAAATCGCTTCAACTTTGCGGTTGTAATCTTCCAAAAGCTCATCAATTCTTTTCTTCTGGGCGAACTCCTCGTCCTCCGAAATTTCCTTTCTTTCTTCGGACGATTCGACCTGCTCGACCTTGTCCCGCCGCCCCATCCGCAACGAAACCTTGGCTTCTTCGGCCTTTACCCCCACCTCTTTGATAATCCTCTCCCGCTCCTCGCCGGTCAGCGGGGGAAGAACTACTCGAATCATTGTCTCCTCCACCGCCGGACTGAAGTTTTGGGCCCGCAAGGCCTTTTCGACATCGGCAATCACCGTTTTATCCCAAGGAGTAATCAAAATTTGGCGCGGTTCCGGAATCGCAATCGAAGCCAATTCCTTCAAGGTCATCGCCGATCCGTAAACGGGAACTTTTAACTCCTCCACCAGAGCGGCGGAAGCCCGGCCGGTCCGAACTGTTGCTAGATCGGACTGGAGTTTCCGGATAATTTCTTCGAATTTGGAGGTTATTTCTTCCACCCTAAATGGAGTATCGCACAAACTTCTCGATCTTGACGTGCTCCCCCAGCGTCCCGGAGGCTTCGCCAATCAGGTCTGCGATTTTCTTTCCCGGCTCCCGGATGTAATCCTGCTCGAGCAGTTCTTCGGTTTTCTCGGGACCCATCGAAGCAATCTGCAAGCAGAGCTCCTTGCCGAGGTTCTGGAAAACCTCCGTCCGGGCCACAAAATCGGTCTCGCAGCGCAGATCCAGCATCACCCCTGTCTTTCCCCCTTGATGCACATAGGTAAAGACCACTCCGTCACCGGCCTCCCGGCTTTTCTTTTCCTCAGCCCGCTCTCGCGATTTTTCCAAGAGAATCTTCTTGGCCGCGGTTTCGTTTCCGTCGGTTTCTTCCAGCGCGGTCCGGATGTCGCTCAACGGCAGCTGGGTCTCGTCCCGCAGCTTCTTGATTTGGTCAATCGTAACCATTATTTCTTGACAGCGTCAGCCAGCGTTTTAATGATTATCTCGATCGAAGCGGAGGCGTCGTCATTCCCCGGAACCGGATAGTTGATCTTGGACGGATCGGCGTTGGTGTCGGCGATGCCGACGATCGGAATCCCACGGGGGCGCGCCTCTGCCGCCGCAATTTCTTCCGACCGCACCGAAGCCAGAACCAGCGCCTGAGGCAGTTCCCGCATTCCCCTCAACCCGCCGATATCGCTTTCCAGTTTCGCTAGTTCTCGAGCCGCCAGCAACTGCTCTTTCTTGGTGTATTGGGAGAGTTCATTCCCTTTGATCTGCTTGGAAAGATTCTCCATCTTTTCGATGTTCTTCTTGACCGAATCAAAATTCGTAAATAATCCGCCGATCCAGCGTTTGTTAAGGTAAAAAGCGCCGGCTCGAGCCGCTTCCCTCCCGACGATCTCCTGGGATTGCTTCTTCGTCCCCACGAAAAGGACTTTCCCGCCTTCGGAAACTACTTTCTGGAGGAACTTGGCCGCTTCCGTTAGCTTTTCGCGGGTTTTATAGAGGTCAAAAACGTGGACGCCTTCTTTTTCGGTGTAGATGTAGGGCGCCATCTTGGGGTACCAGCGCCGTTTGAGGTGGCCAAAGTGGACTCCCGCTTCCAAAAGCTGCTCGGGAGTCGGAATATTCAACTTCGCCAACTTGGCCGCCGGCGCCGCTTTCACTGTCGTTTTCTTTTTGGCCTCCGCCATAACGGGTAAATATTACCATAGAAATGAAAAAGCCCCGAATTGCTTCAGGGCTTGGCTTCAAGAACTCCGAACCAGAGGTTGTAGGGGGTAGTCGGACCTTTCTTGACCGTCTGCCCCTCAACCACCCGCCACTTCGGCCAATCGACCGGGGGGAAGAAGGTGTCCCCTTCCCGAAACTGAAGGGCGATCACGGTCAGGTAGATCCGGGAAGCATGGGGCAGAAATGCCCGGTAGATCTCGGCCCCGCCGATCACCATCACTTCCTCGTAGCCGGCAAGGACCTTCAGCACGTCCGCGATCGAATGCAGCAGGAGGCAGTTCGGGGCTTCGTACCTTCGGTCGCGGGAGAGCACCACGTTCAGTCGGCCCTTCAGCGGCTTCCGCCCCAACGACTCGAAGGTCTTCCGCCCCATCACCACCGGCTTGCCGGCGGTGAGCTCTCGGAACCGGCGCATGTCGGCGGGAATCCGCCGCCAGGGCATCTTCCCGTTGGCCCCGATCACGCCGTTCTTACCAATCGCGGCGATCAGCGAGATCTGCATTGCCGCCTCCTACTCGTGGATCGCAAACTCGATCTTGGGAAAGCTTTGGTAACCCGCGAACCGGGTATCACCGGCTTTCCAATCGAAGATCGAAGTGAAGCGCTCGGTCAGGACCTGCGGCAGAAGATACCGGTCAGGATCCCGAGAAAGCTGTTCCCGCGCCCCCTCGATATGGTCTCCGTAGATGTGAACATCGCCGAGAAAACCAACGAGCCGGCCTTCCTTCAACCCCGCCTCTTTGGCAAGGAGATGAAGGAGTAAGCCGTAACTGGCAATGTTGAACGGCAAACCAACCATCGTATCGACGGAGCGCTGATTCCACATCAAATGAAGCTTGCCGCCGATGACCGTCACCTGAAAACCGTAGTGGCAAGGAGGCAAGGCCATCTGGCCCAGCGCTGCCGGCTCCCAAGCGGAAACCAGCATACGCCGGTCGCCAAGATCGATCTTGAGCTTCTTGACCAAGGCTGCGAGCTGATCGATCCCCTGGCCCGTGTAATCCGTATCAAAGCTGACGTACCGGGCGCCGAAGTGCCGCCACTGGAACCCGTAGATGGGACCAAGATCGCGCTCGGCCGCCATCCGGGCTTTGGAAGCCGGGTCATGGCCATAGGGGGCTTTGGTGGGATTTCCCCACTCGTCCCAGATCGAGCAACTCCGTTCCTGGAACCACCTCTTGTCGGTCACCCCGTTGATGAAACCTTCCAACTCGGTCGCCATGCTCCGGAAAGCCATCCTCTTGGTCGTTAACAGAGGAAAACCGGCGGCCATATCGTGCTCGAAGAACGCCCCCGCAATCGCGAGAGTGTCAACTCCGGTGCGGTTAGGCTTCCGCTCTCCATAATCGAGAATTCGCCGAACAATCTCGAGGTACTGGCGCATC
>JBBDZL010000002.1:6909-9057 GCA_040900215.1 Patescibacteria group bacterium
GTGCCATCTCTCTGCTCCTTATCGTTTATTGAACGGGGAAATTATAACAAAGAAGATTCCCGGTCAAAAAATGGTCAATTTACTTATGAGACAGACGACCATCTGTGCTAAGAGTAACGTTTAAATATTTGATCTAGTGTATATTCCGGGAATCGAAAGCGAGGAGTACGTTTTCTAGAAGTTTGACCACGGTAAGGGGGCCGATGCCGCCGGGAACGGGAGTGAGGAAACGCGCTTTCTTCTCAACGGCCGGATCGATATCCCCGCGGAGCTTGCCGTTGATGCGCGAAATCCCGACATCAATCACCACCGCTCCCCGCTTGACCATTGCCGGCTTAATCATCGCCGCTTGCCCCACCGCACTCACCAAAATGTCGGCCGTCTTCGTCAATTCCGCCAGGTTCTTGGTTTTGGAGTGGGCAATCGTGACGGTGGCATCGTTCGCTAAGAGCGCCAGGGCGATTGGTAAGCCGGCGACCTGGCCTCGACCGATGACAACCGCCCGCGAACCGGCGATCTTGACCCTCTGACTCCGCAAAACTTCCAAAACCGCCCCGGCCGTGGCCGGCGTAAACCGGCTTTGAGGCGTTAAACCGTCCACGTCCTTATCGGGAGAAATGTGACTAATAATCAACTCCTCATCGAGATTTGGGGGGAGCGGAAGCTGAACGATAATCCCACCGACCTTTCGATCGGCGTTCAGCCGATCGATCAACGCCAAAACCTCCTTTCGGGAGGGGTGAGGCAGTTTGTAAAGAGAGAACTTGATCCCCACTCGTTCCGCCGCTTCCTGCTTTTTCCGGACGTAAACTGCGGAAGCAGGATCATTCCCGACCAGAACCACCGCCAAGCGGGGTTTGATTTTCCGGCCCCGGATTTCTTTTGCGATTCGCGCTTCAATTAGCCCCGCCAGTTTCTTTCCGTCAACCAACATAAACTAAAGTTTATCAGAGAAACATATCTCTTTAATTATTTAAATAATTAAAGTGATAGCCAAAAAGAAAGCCCCGAACGGGATGTTCAGGGCATCAACTCTTCCTTCACAACGTTGCGAACGCGGCCGAATACCATCTCTTCCGATCCGGTCCCGTCGACGAAGATCACATGGGGGAGCTTCCCCGCCAGCGTTTGATAGGCGGCCCAGGTTCGCTCCAAAGTCTCCTTAACCTCGTGAAGTTCCCTCTGAGACTCTGGTTTCCGCCGCAAACACTCTTCGACCGGCAGCGCCAAAACGATGTTGAGGTTCGGCCAGGGATAGTAGACGTTCATTCCCAAGAGCAACCAGGGGGAGATATCATGGGCCAAGCCGAAAGCCAACGTCGAGAGAGCATAGCGCGACGTCACCACCCAGTCTCCCCGAGCCAAGGATGGGATGATTAGCTGGTCCAAGTGGTCTCCCCGATCCACGCAGAAGAGCTGCTGGAATGGAATCGGCGAAAGGGTGCGCTTTCTCTGCAAGATCCGCCGAATCGCCAACCCATACTCTTCGTCGGTTGGCTCTCTCGTCAGGACAACCTCAATCCCGAGGCTCTCAAGATACTTTGCCAAAAGGGCGGATTGGGTCGAGTTGCCGCCGCCGTCCAGCGTGTCGATGTTGATCAACTTGCCGGGTGCCGGGTTAACGCGCACCAGAGTTGAAATCTCATCAAACAGGTGGTCTTCCAGCTTAGCCATCTTCACCTCTATTCAAGCAGAAATTCCAACAGATCGCGGGCGGTAGGGGTAAGCTTGAGGTCCAGCGCGGCCTCCACCGTTACCCACCGGGAGTCCTGGTGCTCATCGGGAGCGAGGCGCACCTTTTCGCCCCGCACCCGCTGGCAGCGAAAGATTAGCTCCAAGTAGCGGGGACCTTCCGTTTTCGGGCTGATGAAAGTCAGGGGTTCGGAATGGCGCGGTGAAACGATCAAGCCGGTTTCCTCCTTAATTTCGCGCTTTAAGGCCATCGGAAGCGGTTCGCCGGCCTCGATCAAGCCGCCGGGAACTTCCCAGAGTCCGGCGTCGCGGTTCCGATCCGAATTCCGCTGCAGCAACAGAATCTTGCCGCTGCGGCGCTGGATCACCGCCCGCACTCCCAAAACGACACTCTCGCGGGACATCTCTCCCTCCCTTCTTTGGTTTTTGAGTTAACCCCACTATACCACCAAATAA
>JBBDZL010000003.1:0-1338 GCA_040900215.1 Patescibacteria group bacterium
CTCCGCCGGTATTGACGGAAAAGTTTCCCACCGGCGCGTTGGTTAAGATGCCGACGTTGCCTCCGAAATATGCCCTACCCACTGTACTATCCCCAGTAGTGGTTAGTTCGAACATTGTCCCCAAATTTTCATCTTTTACTGTAAAAGCGGGGGTAGCAACTTCATTGTCAACACCTTGAATAAGAACATAAGGAGTGCTACCACTCCATTGTTGCACCACTGTATCAGTTCCTATTTGAAATTTACTTGTAGGCGTCGTCGTCCCAATCCCGACGTTGTTGGCGAAGTAAGCTCCGTAGTTGTTGTCAGCGCCGCTAACAGTATCAACGTAGAGGCCGTAATTGTTGGTCGCAGTTCCTCCGCTGCCGGCCCAGGCGCCGGTCGAGGTAATATAAGCGCCGTATTTGTTAATTCCATCGGTGGTGCTGTTGGTGGTAAGGTTGGAGAGATTAACCCCGTAGCTGGCGGCGGTCACCGCTCCGGTCGGCTCGACGTCCAGCTTGCCGTCAGGCGTAATGTCGCCGATGCCGATTAGATCGTTGGCCGAATCCACAAAGAGGGTTCCCGAGTCGAAGTCGTAATCGCCGGTGGCGGTATCCCCGGTGTTGAAGAGGTAGATATCGTCGATATTGGTCGAATTGAGGCCGGTGAAGGTGCTCTCGTCGATCTCGGTGGTGGTTAAGCAGTTGGAGCAGGTGCCGGTTTCGTTGTCGAGGTCGAGGTAGTAACTGCCGGTTTGGCCGTCCAGCAGATCGGCGTTGAGGTTCGCGACCAGAGTGGTGGAGGCGACGGTCAGCGGAGCGGTGCCGGTGGCGACAGTAGAGGTGAGGGTATTTCCGGAAACATCCCCTTCCACGGAGAGATTGGCGACGTTGGCCCCGTTGGAGTTGGTAATCGTCAGGGTTCGGAGGGCGGCGGCGGCAAGATCAATCGTGGTGTTTCCTCCGGTAAAATCGAGGGTGGTGTCCGCGGTGGTGAACTCCCCATCGACCGAGAGCGTCCCGCCGCTGTCAATTAAGAGGATTGTGCCCGAGTCAAAGGTCAGCGTTCCCGAGGTGTAGTTATCGCTGGTGTCGGAGCGGAGGAATTGGAGGGAATCCAGGCCGTCGAGGGTGTCCGCATCCAGGCCGGAGCTGTCGATGTCAAAAGTAATCGTGTTCGCTAAGTCGTTGGGAGTAATCGTGATGTTGGCGCCGGCGATCAGGTCGATATCGCCCTCGTTGTTGGAAACCCCGTCCACGGAGGAGACGATCGTCGGCTTGTTGGTGAAGTTGAGCCAGTCCAGGTAGTAACTGCCGGTTTGGCCGTCCAGCAGATCGGCGTTGAGGTTCGCGACCA
>JBBDZL010000004.1:0-5774 GCA_040900215.1 Patescibacteria group bacterium
ACCGATGAGGAGGAGCGGGAGTTTTTTATCCGGCTGGAGAAGAAGGACCCCCGCCGAGTGGCGATCTATAAGAAAAACAACTTTAAGTTCCACGACGGCGAAGACCCCCGGATTACCAAGGTCGGGCGGTTCATCCGCCGCTACAGCGTGGACGAATTGCCCCAATTTTTCAACGTTCTCAAGGGCGAGATGTCCCTCGTCGGCCCTCGGGCCTACAAGCCCGACGAGCTAGAGTACAAACTCAAAGAATATCCGGAGAGCAAGAAGGATGTGGAAACCCTTCTTAAAGTTAAGCCCGGCATTACCGGCGTTTGGCAGGTGTCGGGACGAAGCGAATTGGATTTTCCCCAGCGGGCCCATCTGGACGCGGGCTACGCCCGCCGGCGCTCGCTGGTCGAGGATTTTAAGATCATTCTCAAAACCCCTTGGGCGATGATCGCCGGAAAAGGAGCCTACTGACATGAAGTGTCAGAAATCCTAAATCCTAAATCCGACCTTCGACTCCGCTCAGGTCGCCCTGAGCAAGGCTGAATGGGCGAAATTCTAAACGTTTAGAATTTAGAGCTTAGCGCTTAGAGTTTTTTATATTGCTATCCTTAGATGATGGATTTCCTGAAGAGAACCGTTTCCAAATCGAAGCCGGTTTTTAAGGTTTCTCCTCCCGTCCGAATTCCCTTCCGGGCCCGCCGCCGGCGCTGGATTATTGCCGGCCTTTTGGTTCTGCTGCTTCTTTTGGTGGTCCTTCCGGCCGCCGCCGGGGCCTTCCTCTTCTTTCAAATCCAAAAGTTTCAGGCGCTGGGGAGCGAGCTCAAAGCCGCGGTTGACCGGCAGGATCTTCCCCAGATCGAATCTTCATTGGCAGCGGTCGATTCCGAACTGGGAAAGACCGAAGCCGCCCTTTCTTCGATGTTCGCTCTTCGGCTGGTTCCTGGGGTGGGGGATTACTACCGCGACGGAACGCACGCCCTCCAAGCGGTTCGGCTGGCGGTCGACACCGGGGCGGAAGTTGTTTCGGTACTGGAACCATATCAGGAAGCGTTGGGACTAGGTTCGGGCTTTGGCGACCAGATCACGGTCGAGCAGCGGCTGGGAAACTTGCTGGACACCCTCCCCTCGCTGGCGGACAAGCTGGATTTGGTTTGGAAGAATATCCCGCTGATCCAGAACGAGATGGCGGAGATCAATCCTCTCCGCTACCCGGAAGATTTCCGGGGAGCCAAGATCCGTTTTTGGCTGAGCGAAGGGCAAAAGGTTTTGGACGAAATCGAGCCGCTGGTACTGCGGGGGCGGGAGATTCTGGAGGTCGCTCCGGCTCTTCTGGGCGCGCCGAAGCGGACCTACTTGGTTCTCTTTCAGAATGCCGCCGAGCTGCGCCCGACCGGCGGGTTCATCACCGGATTTTCGCTGCTGACGGTCGATGAGGGGCGGGTGCTCGCCAATGATTTCCACAGCGGGGCCTACTTCGCCACCCATTATCCCCCCGAGCTGGGCTATTCTCCTCCCAAACCTTTGGGAAAATACCTGAACGTGGGGAAGTGGCATTTCCAAGACTCCAACTACTGGCCCGATTTCCCAACCACTGCCCAGACTATCACCGGGGTTTGGGCGAAGTCGAAGCTGCCAAAGATCTCGGGGGTGGTCGCAATCAACACTGATATCGCCGCCGATTTGCTGAACCTGACCGGACCAGTGAAGATCCCGGGGTACGATCTTGATCTTGCTAATTTCAACCTTCCCAAGGACTGCCGGGGCGGAGGACGGAACTTTACCAGCGGGAACCTGATCTGCCGGCTGGAGTACTACGTCGAGAAGGTCGCCAAGGGCAAGGGGACCGAAGCCCGCAAGGTGATCCTGGACCTGATCTCCGACGCCGTCATCAAAAAAATCTCGACCGCTTCGGCCGAGATTTGGCCTCGGCTGGTGGATTTCATTTTCAAACATCTTCAGCAGAAAAACCTGATGATCTACGCCCCGGCGGAGAAGGAGCAGGCGCTGATCGCGGGACTGGGCTACGCGGGGGAGGTGCGGGAGTCCGCCGGCGATTATCTTTACGTCAACGACAGCAACTTCGGAGGGCTCAAGACCAATCTCTACATGACTGAAGAGATTGAACAATCTCTCTCCAAACTGGAAGACGGCACTTGGCGCAAGACGCTGAAGCTCAAATACTACAACCCCGAGCCCTACGACGGCTGGCTCTCAGGTTACTACAAGGATTTTGTCCGGATTTACGTCCCGCAAGGATCAAAGCTGGTTTCGGTCGCCGGGGCCTCTCAGATTTGGACCTACGCCAACGACTGGTCGACAACGATCCAAAATCCGGCCGGTTGGAAGGAGAACGGCCGGACGGTCTTCGGCGCTTACTTTACCCTAGCGCCTCAAAAGGAGCACGTGTTGACCTTTGTCTACGATCTGCCGTCCTCCGTCGCCAAGGCTATGGAGGATGCTAGCGGATACCAACTTTTACTCCAGAAGCAGAGCGGGACAAATATAGGTCTTGCGAAGGTCCAGATTGGTGATACGCTGAAATCGGTTGACCTCACTGCCGATCAAGAAATTACAATTTCCCTAGAGAGGTAACCGCGTACTAGTCTTTAAAAGCTGTCTGTCCCTATGCCGACCTACCGAGAAGAAGGAATCATCATCCGCAAGAAAGACTACGGCGAAGCCGACAAGATCTTAACTATCTACACCCGCGACCGGGGGAGAGTAACCGCTTTCGCTCCCGGCGCCCGCCGGATCACTTCCCGCAAAGCTTCTTCCACCGAACTTTTTACCCACGGCATCTATTTTCTTTCGCAAGGAAAGGAAATGGATACGATTACCGAGAGTGAGGTTTTAAACTCTTTTTATCCGCTCCGCGACGACCTGACCAAAGCGGCGCTAGCCTTCTATCTGGCGGAGGTCCTGGGATATCTCGTTACCGAGAATCAGCCGAATTACCCGGTCTATCGGCTTTTCCTGGAATCGATTTCCCTACTTTCCCGCGCCAAAAGGCGCCACGAGCTCTGGATCAGGGCCTTTGAGATCAAGGCGCTCTCCCAGCTGGGGTTTGGGCCGGAGCTCTTTCAGTGCGCCCGCTGTACCAATCCGCTTTCGGCCGAGAAATACTTTCAGGCCGGGCACGGGGGAATGGTTTGCCGAGAGTGCTTCGAAGACGGGATGATGCTGACCGAAGACCAGCTTCTCTTTGTACGTGATCTTCACCGCCTGAACTGGAACGAACTCTCTCGGCTGCGCTTTGAAGACCATCATCTTGCTGATGCCGAGAAGATTCTCGGTTATTATTTGCGAGAGGTTCTGGAAAAAGAACTCTCGACGACGGACTTTGTTAAGCTCGCTCGGCAGGAACTGCCGGCGGCGGTAACCGTCTAACCTCGCTACTTCTGTTATTCTATCTATTGATGCTCCCGGAAGTTTTTGAAAAGGTTACTGCCCTTTGCAAGCGGCGCGGGTTTGTTTATCCTTCCTCCGAAATCTATGGCGGCCTCTCCGGTTTTTGGGATTTCGGGCCGTTGGGAGTGGAACTCAAGAACAATGTTAAAGCGGCTTGGTGGGGGAGAGTCGTTCACGGCCGGGAAGATGTAGCCGGTTTGGATTCGGCGATTATCTATAACCCCAAAGTTTGGGAAGCATCCGGCCACACCAAGTTTATGACCGATCTTTTGGTGGAATGTAAAAAATGCCATCACCGATTTCGAGTCGATCAGTTAAAAGGGGAGTGCCCAAACTGTAAGGGTAAAGAATTTACCGAGCCCCGTCCCTTCAATGTGATGTTCAAAACTTACGTCGGTCCGGTCGAGAGCGAAGCGGGATTAGCTTATCTGCGACCGGAAACGGCGCAGGGGATTTTCATCAATTTTGAGAACATTGTCAACACTACTCGCCTCAAGCTTCCCTTTGGGATTGCCCAGATCGGCAAGGCCTTCCGCAATGAAATCACCACCGGCAATTTTATCTTTCGCTCTCGGGAATTCGAACAGGCCGAGCTGGAATGGTTCTGCCTTCCCAAAGAAGCGGAGAAGTGGTTCAAGTATTGGCAGAAGGAGCGGGCGAGCTGGTACGGCGAGCTGGGAATGAAGAAAGAGAACCTTAAGTTCCGAGAGCATGAAGATAAGGAGCGGGCCCATTACGCCGTGACGGCTTTTGATATCGAATACCAATTCCCCTGGGGTTGGGGGGAGCTGGAGGGAATCGCTAATCGTTCCGATTATGACCTGAAGGCCCACGGCCTCAAATATCATGATGAGGAAAGCGGGGAAGAGCTGGTGCCGTTCGTGGTTGAGCCGTCGGTTGGGATTGAGCGTTCGGCTTTCGCTTTCCTGCTGGACGCTTACACCGAAGAAGGGGAGGGAGACAAGAAGCGGATTGTTCTCAAGCTTCATCCCAAACTGGCGCCTTATAAAGTGGCCGTTTTTCCGCTGGTGGCGAACAAGCCCGAGCTGGTTAAGAAAGCCCGGGAGGTTTACAAAGAGTTAAAAGTTAACGGTTCACAGTTGACAGTAGCGTGGGACGACCGGGGCAACATCGGCAAGCGCTATTTCGCTCAAGACGAGATCGGGACTCCCTGGTGCGTTACGGCCGACTACCAAACTTTGGAGGACAGCACCGTGACCGTTCGGGATCGAGACACCACTAAGCAAGAGAGAATCAAAACCGCCGATCTTCCCTCCCACTTCCTCCAAAAACTCTCCTGACCTAAGTCGCTTTATTGAGATCACGTGAGGGTACGTTCTTGTTAAAGGAGCTTCTATTAGTAGGATTTTGAAGTAGGGTAGGGTATTGACTATTTCTTTAATTATTTAAATAATTAAAGTTAAGGTGGCACAAGTTTCTAAAAGGAGGATGAAGCCTTGGATCGAAAAACAGATATACGAATTGTTTTGGGAATCGCTGACCGGTCTAAAGAAACCTAAGGAAGTGGAAGAGTTTTATCTCGACCTTCTCACTTATACCGAGAAAATCGTACTTGCCAAACGGCTGGCGATTGCGATGCTGCTGGTGCGCGGCTTAGGTTACGACGAGATAAAAGAGATTTTGAAGGTCAGCGATCCGACCATTACTCGAGTTCGGAATCAGCTTCGGTCCGGCAGCGGCTTTTCGCATCTGGCGCAGCGGTTGGCCAATCGGGATTTTTGGCGGGAGTTTGTCGAGGATTTTGAAAAGCTGACGGCGATGTATCCGCGGCGGAAGAAGCGTTATCCCAAGTTTCCCTTTAATGTCTAGATAGCCCGCCTTTGGCGGGCGTCCTATTGATATCTCCTTCGGAGATACAAGAGTGCCCCTTTGTGTGCACTCTTGACATCCCTTTTAAAAATGCTCTAGAGTGGTGATTAGTGGAGAATAGTCCCATATAGTGGGGGACGTAAGTTTTCCTGCCCTTTAACAAAGATTATGCTGATCGGTGAATACCGTTATCGGGTAGGTTTAAAAAACCGGATTGCCTTGCCGAAAAAAATGCGGGAAGACCTGGGGCCGCGAGTGGTGGCAATGCGGGGTTACGAAGGTTCGATCCTGGTGGTTTCTCAGAAAGGGTGGTCAAAGCTGGTGGAGGAGGTCCTCAATGGTCCGCTGACCAACCCCCAGGTGCGCGACACGGCCAGGTTTCTAATGGGCGGGGCGCACGAAATCGAGCCGGACGCCCAAGGCCGGTTCGTTCTGCCGCCCTCGCTGGTGGAGCACGCCGGCATTCGGGTGGGCCAAGAGGTGGTTTTTGCGGGGTTGGGTCGCTGGATTGAAATCTGGGCGGAGGGCCGTTGGGCCGCCCGCCTCAA
>JBBDZL010000004.1:5874-8652 GCA_040900215.1 Patescibacteria group bacterium
GACCAGGACCCTGCCATCTTAGAAGAGGCAAGAAGTGGGATGTCGGAAGCCGGATTAGGGAAGCAATTGGTTCTGGTTCAGGGGAACTTCCGGGAGATCGACCGGATTGCTAAGGAGGCCGGGTTCGTTCCGGCGGATGGAATTCTGCTGGACCTGGGCATCTCGACCTGGCACCTGAAGAAATCGGGGCGCGGGTTTTCTTTCCAGCAGGACGAGCCGCTGGATATGCGCGCCGACCCGAATCTTAATGTCACCGCAGCTGATCTTCTGAATGGGTTAACAAGCTATGAACTGGAAGAACTTTTTCGAAAATATGGTGAAGAAGAGCGAGCTAAGCCGCTGGCTGCTTCTATTGTTCGCGCCCGTTCCTTAAAACCTTTTCGAACCACGACCGACTTAGTCGGGGTGGTGGAAAAGGTAATAAGGCGGGAAAAAATAAATCCGGCGACGAAGATCTTTCAAGCGCTCCGGATCGCAGTGAACGACGAAGTCGGGAACCTGCGATCCGTACTGCCCCGAGCGGTTGAGGTCTTAGGCGCAGGGGGTCGTTTGGTGGTGGTTTCCTTCCACTCGCTGGAGGACCGGGAAGTAAAGCGGTTCTTTCAGCAGATGGAGGAACAACAGCGGGGAACAATTTTGACCGAAAAACCCGTCACCGCCGCCGCGGCCGAACTGGCCCTAAATCCTCAAGCGCGTTCGGCGAAGTTGCGGGTGATTGAAAGATGGGAAAAATCTTAGGAATTACAATTTTCTTACTGATAGTCTTAAACTTCTTCCTTAATAATTCATTGGTGGACAAGGGCCGGGAATTGAAAGATCTTCAAGCTCGGAAAGGGGCGTTGGAATCGCAATTGCGGGAATTGGATAACCAGATTGCCCAGGCTTCTGCGACGAGCACGATTCGGGAAGAGGCGCTCAAGATGGGGATGGTGGTCGGTAAGCTCTACCCGCTTCCTCCCGTCCCGGTGGCTCTCGCTCCCCAGCCTTAAATGCTTTTTCGGCTGCGGATTGCTCTTTTCCTTTCCTTGGTTTTTTCCACCGCTTTGGTGGGAAAGCTTTTCTATCTTCAAGTGGTTAAAGGGAGCAGTTACCGAGCGATGGCCGAGAACCAGCGCAGCGTCACCTTTGAGGTTCCGGCCGAGCGGGGAAAGGTCTTCGCTTCCGGTGGGCTGCTGGTAACGAACGAAGAGGCCTATCGGGTGGTGGCGGATCCCCGGCTGATTGATAATCCGAAGAAAACCGCCGAAGAAATCACCTCCATTCTCTTCGAGGACTCCCGTTTTTTGAGCTACAATCCGCTCCCTAGCGAATCGCCGGCGGCGGCCGGCGCGTCCAATTCGGAAAAGCTTTTCGTTGAGAAATTAACCGAACTCCTTTCCCTCAAAGACCGCTTAGGGGTGGATCTCGCCCGCAAGGTCCCCACGGCCCAGGTAGCAAAGATTAAGTCCTTGGGAGTTCCGGGTTTGGGATTCTATCCCGACAATCGCCGCTTCTATCCCGAAGGATCACTGGCGTCGTCTCTGTTGGGCTTTGTCGCTTTCAGCCAAGACGGCGAGCGCGGCTACAACGGCTTAGAGGGCTACTACGACGGGGACCTGCGGGGCCGGGACGGCAGCGTTCGGCGGGAGTACAACGATAAGAAAACCGAACCGATCCTGATCGGAGACTCGGCCGTGGTCGATCCCCAAAATGGCTCCGACCTCTATCTGACGATCAACCGAGGGGTCCAATCCATCCTGGAGCGCAAGATCGTTCAAGGGGTGAAGCGCTACGGGGCCAAGAGCGGGTCTTTCATCGTCTTGGATCCCGAGACCGGGTATGTGCTGGCGATGGGGAACTACCCCAGTTTTGATCCGGGAAACTTTAACTCCGCCAAAAAGGAGATGCGCAATCTGGGATTGGCGACAACCTATGAGCCGGGTTCGATTATCAAGCCGATTACCGTCGCCGCCGGGCTGGACTCGGAGAAGATCAAGCCCGATTGGACCTTTGTGGACAGCGGCAAGATCAAGATCGGGATCTATTCGATCAACACCTGGGACGGGGAGCATTGGGGAAAGCAAAATCTGGTTCAACTGCTCCAGCGGTCAAACAACATCGGTTCGGCGAAGCTGGCGCTGGAGATTGGCCGAGAATCTCTTCGGAGCTACTTCTTGAACTTCGGCTTCGGCGAACAGACCGGGATTGATTTGGTTGGGGAGGAGGGCGGGCTAGTTAAGGACATTAAAGATTGGCGGGAGATTGATCTTGCCAACGCCGGCTTCGGCCAAGGGGTGGGGGTAACGGATCTGCAGATGGCCGCCGCCTTCGCGGCACTCGTCAACAAGGGGGTCTTGATGCAGCCCCAAGTGGTTGAGCGGATTGTCGGGCGGGACGGGCGGGTGGTTTCCTTTTCGCCCCAGCCGAACCGAATGGTGGTTTCCGAGCAGACGGCAACCACGGTGGTGAATATGCTAAGGGAAGCCGCGGTGGGGGGCGAATCGGCGGCCCTCAAGAATCTCCCGTACCGCGTCGCCGGTAAAACCGGAACGGCTGAGATCGCTAAGGGCGGGAGATATGATCCCAACAAGACCAACGCCACCTTCGTCGGCTTTCCTTTAAAGGACCGCTCTTTTGTGATGCTGATTCGGCTGGAGGAGCCCTCCTCCTCCCCCTACGCCGCTTACACCGCAATGCCGCTTTGGGCGGAGGCCTTTAGGGAGATTGCTCCCTTATTTGGAATCAGTCCCGACAAATGAGCGCAGCGAATTTGCTAGGTTTGCGAAGCAAGCCGTCCAA
>JBBDZL010000005.1:0-7815 GCA_040900215.1 Patescibacteria group bacterium
AGCGAGTAGTTAGTAGTCAAGGCGATCGCAGCAAATAAAAGTCCAGTTCCGAGCTCGACGATCGGGTATTGCCAACTCAATGGTTTTTTGCAGTAGCGGCACTTTCCGCGAAGCGCTGCAAAAGAGATCAGAGGAATTAGATCGAAGAAACCCAAAACGTGTTTGCAGTGTTCGCAGCGCGACCGGCCGGTCGGGGGCTTGCCCCGAAGCAATCGCCGCGACCAAACGTTCAGAAAGGAACCGATCGCCGTTCCGAATATAAAAGTTGTTGCAAACAGCAGCAGATCAAAAGTTATCATCATAATCCGAAATACGTGCTCATTCCCGGCGCCGTGCCCACCTCGTACCAGCTGTTGTCGTTTCCGTCGGTAGCATATTTTGACCGGTTCTTTTCCGCCTCCAGATGGGTGCGCAGGATATAGTACTTGCCATCCGAAATGAACATGTATTCCCCCAGGATCTTACTTCCCAGCATATCGGGAAAGCTCTCGCCGTTCCGCGGATCCCGCGGTAGTTCGGAAAAACCGAACAGGTTCATCTTAACCCACCCCGAACCATCGGAACTGAAAGAAGCGCCGACACCGGCTGTTCCGGAAGGAATGCCGAAGGTGCTGCTTTTGGAAAAATCTTCTTTCGCCCCTTCTGCCTCAATCGCTTGGCGGAGGGTGGCGAAGTCCTCCTCTCGCCGGCGATCGCGAGCCTGCTTCTGCCGTTCAATCGGGTTAATCGCCCAAAGAGCGACCGCGGCCAAAATGAGAACCAGGCCTATGGAAAGAATAAGCTCAATTAAGGTTAAACCTGATCTCAGATTTCTGATCACCAAAAGTTACCTCGGAATACAACGGTAGCAGTTGCTGGTGCAGCCGCTGGATCCGTCCTTGTTTTTGCCCTCGCTATCCGCTTGTTCCTGAACTGAAGAAGAAGCCGGATCGAAGCAAAGCCGGGGCACTGTTCCCGCGAGAGTCACAAAGATCACGTCCCAGGAGTCCCGGTCGGCAAACTGCGGTTTGACCTCGCCCTTATCGATTAGCTCGGTCACCCAGCTATCCTGCGCTAAAATCTGGTTCGGGTCGGCTTCTCCCAGCGCGTCCCAAGGATACTCAAAGAAAGCGGTGTAGTAGCGCTCCAAGCCATTCAAAAGCTCGGCGGCATCCGAATCTATCCCTTGGTCGGTCGCCCGGCGAATCTGCTCGATCGGGTTGATCGCTGAAAGCACCGCCACCGCCAAAATGCCGATGATCGTGATCACGATCAGAAGCTCAATTAAAGTGAAACCTTTCCTAATTGTCATAAACTTTCACCACCTTTCATATTTTTAAAACTGCGTAGTCAGGTTAGACGGCTCGTCTTACGCCGACCCTAGCAATCTCACCACTAGAACTGAGTGGTGAGATTGTAAATCGGTGTAATGATCGCCAGTACCAATCCTCCCACCATTACTCCTAAAATTACCAGAATGATCGGCTCCAGGGCGGTCGAGAGGTTCTTGATCGAAGATTCGGCCTGGGCCTCGAAGAAGCCGGCGACCTTCTCCAGCACCTCATCCAGCTTGCCGGTCTCCTCGCCGACCGCAATCATCTGCGCCACCAGCGGATCAAAGTTCGGATCGGCCCGGATCGGGACCGAGAGCGGCACGCCCTTCTCAACTTGCTTCTCGGCCGCTAGGATCGCATCCCGGTAGAGGATATTTCCCATCGCTGCCGCCACAATCTCCAGCGCTTGGGTAATCGGGATGCCGGCCCCGATCAAAAGGCCCAGCGTCCGCGAGAATCGCGCCAGTTCGGACTCTTTATTCAGCTTGCCGAAGATCGGAAACTTAAAGGTAAAATTGGCAATCCGGTACTTGCCCTTTTCGGTCTGAAGATATTTGTATCCGAGATAACCCCCAATCCCTAACACCACCAGCAATATCCACCAACCGTTTACCAACAAATTCGAAATAGCAATTAAGATTCTGGTCGGCAGAGGCAGCTCCGCCCCAATGTCTTCGTAAAGGGCGGTCAAGCGGGGAACGACGAAGATCATCATGATGATGAAAACCCCCGTCATCGCCACCCCAATTACCGCCGGGTAGATCAGCGCTCCCCGGGTTTTGGAGCGGAAATCCGCCTCTTTCTCCATGTTGTCCGCCAGCTGGGTCAGCAACACATCCAACTTCCCCGACGCTTCCCCGGCCTCCACCAGCGAAACTGTTACTTTGTCAAAAATATCAGGATGTTTGGCCATCGCTTTGGCGAGCGACGTCCCGCCCTGGACATCGGCCAGCATACCCCCCAGCGCCCCGCTCATCCGTTCGCTGGAGGACTGGACTCGCAGGATCTCCAAAGCATTGGTCAGCGGCAGGCCGGAGGAAACCATCGTTGCCAGCTGGCGGGCGAAAATGGTCTTTTCGCCCAGCTTTACTCCCTGGAATCGCTGGAGCAGCTGTTGAACGATCCCGCCCTCCTTTTTCTCGGCCAAAGAAATGACCACATACTTTCTTTCGCGGAGAATGTCGCCGGCCAGGGTGGGATTGGGAGCTTCGACCGTCCCGGTGAGCGTCTTTCCGGCGAGATCTTTGATGATGTAGTTAAATATGGGCATTACTGCTTAATTAGCCGGGATAACTCTTCCGGGTGGAGGGCGTGCAGTTTGGCAACTTGGGGATCGAGCTTGCCTTCGTTCACCAATTGGGCCAGCGCCCGTTCCAGCGAAACCATTCCCTGGTCAAAGGAGGTCGCGATCACGTTGTCGAGCTGGTGAGTCTTGCCTTCTCGGATCGTCGAGCGAACGGCGGGAGAAGGAAGCATGATCTCCACCGCCGGCACCAGCGCTCCCTGCAGGGAGGGGACCAGCCGCTGGGCGATCACGCCCTCCAGGATCGAAGAGAGCTGGATCCGCACCTGCTGCTGCTGGGCTTCGGGGAAGGAATCGATGATCCGGTCCACCGTTTGGGAAGCCGAGTTGGTGTGGAGGGTTGCTAAAACCAAGTGGCCGGTCTCGGCGATCGTGATCGCCGAGGAAATCGTTTCGTAGTCCCGCATTTCCCCAATCATCACCACGTCCGGGTCTTCCCGCAGGGCGGAACGGAGCGCTACCTCCCAAGAGTAAGTATCAAGATGCATCTCCCGCTGGTCGACCAGCGATTTCAGATGGGGATAAATGTATTCGATCGGATCCTCAATCGTGATGATGTGGACCGGCCGGGTCTCGTTGATCCGCTGGATCATCGCTGCAATCGTGGTCGATTTCCCGTGGCCGGTTGGGCCGGTAAGCAGGATAAATCCTTGCGGCAGGTTGCAAAACTCTGCCAAAACTTTTGGCAGGTTCAATTCTTCCAGCGTCGGAATCTTGAGCGGAATCCGGCGGAGGGAAGCCGCCAGATATCCCCGCTGATGGAAAGCGTTGACCCGGAAGCGGGCTTCCTCCCCGTAGGCAAAGGAGAAATCGATTTCCTTCTGGGTTAGAAGCAGGTCTTTCTGCTCGTCCGAAACCAACTCAAAAACCAGCTGTTCCAATTGATCCGGCCCCAGGATGTCCGTTCCCGGCGCGGGAGTCAGGTCACCCCTGATTCGCAAAACAGGCGGCGCCCCGACCGTCAGGTGCAAGTCGGAAGCGTTCAACTCAATCGTTTTTTGTAGTAGTGTTCTAACCCCTCCTGTAGTGACCATAGCTGTTTCCTCTTGCTCTTACTCTCTACTCTTACTCTTTACTCCTTCGCTACGCGAAGGACTTCCTCCACCGTCGTGATTCCTTCCAGCACTTTCATAAAACCGTCCTGCACCAAAGTAATCATACCTTCTTTGACCGCTTGCACTTCAACCTCGGAAGTCGGCCGCCGCTCCAATACCAGCCGGGAAATCGTGTCCGACATCAAAAGCACCTCAAAGATGCCGGCCCGGCCGGAGTAGCCCGAACCGGCGCAGGTCTTGCACTCCACTCCTTTGGAACCGCCCTTGAACAAATTTAGTTTATCTTTTTTCACGGTCTTGGCGGTCTTTTCGTAGAGGGAGCCTAAGGTTTCTTTGATCTGCTTCGTGATCTCCGGCGGGACCTCGTATTCCGCTTTGCACTCCGCACAGATCTTCCGCACCAGCCGCTGGGCCTCGACCGCAATAATGGTGGAAGTCAGCAGGAAAGGCTCGATCCGCATATCGATCAAGCGGGGGAGCGCTCCGGAAGCCGAGTTGGTGTGGAGGGTCGAAAAGACCAGGTGGCCGGTCAGGGCGGCGTGCACCGCCAGCTCGGCCGTTTCGTTGTCCCGCACCTCGCCGACCATGATGATGTTCGGGTCTTGCCGAAGGAACGCCCGCAAGCCGGTCGCAAAGGTTAAGCCGGCAACGATATTAAGCTGAGTTTGGTTAATCCCCGGGATCCTCACCTCGACCGGGTCCTCGATCGTAACGATGTTTAGGCGGGGAGTGTTGATCTTGGAGAGGGCGGCGGCGAGAGTCAAAGTTTTACCCGAACCGGTCGGGCCGGTGACCAGAATGATCCCGTTCGGCCGGCGCATCGCTTCCTCCATCCGCTTCAAAGCGGTCCCGCGCATGCCGAGCTGGTCCAAGGTTGGAATTTCGGCGGTTTCTTCCAGCAGCCGGATCGCCACTTTTTCCCCCAAAGAAGTCGGCATCGTCGCCACCCGTAAGTCGATTTCCCGCCCGCCGGCATCCACTTTGAAGCGGCCGTCTTGCGGAATCCGCTTTTCATCGATCTTGAGGTTGGATAAGATTTTGATCCGGGAAACGACCGAGGAATGAATTTCGGACGGCAGCGTCAGCCGCTCCTGCAAAACTCCGTCCACCCGGAAGCGGACGCGGGTTTTTTCTTCGGTCGGTTCGATGTGAATGTCGGAGGCGCGGTTGCGGGCGGCATAAGAAAGGATGGAAGAAACGATTTCAGAAACCGGAGATTTTCGGATCGTTTCGGGCTCGCGATCAATATCCTTGACCTCTTCCAGCTTGAGCGGCTTGCCGACGCCGGCTTCCTCCAGCGCCGCAGTGACCTCTTCGCCCAAGGTCTTGCGATACTCCCGCTCGATCACTTCCAGAATCGTTTTCGGCGGAGCAATGTGTGGTTGAATCTGCAAGCTCGTCCGCCGCTCCAAAAAGCCAATCACCTGCAGGTCCAAAGGATCATTCATGGCGATCCTCAGCGTGCTGTCAGTTTTGTCAAAAGGGATTAGGACGTAGCGGACGGCGGTATTTTGGGGAATGAGGTTCAGGATTTCGGCCGGAATGTCCATCGCGGACAGCTTGACAAACGGTACTCCCAGCACCTCTCCGCGAGCTTGAGCAAAATCGTCGGGGGAAACTAAGTTCCGTTCGGAGATCAGATCGGCCACCGGCCGGCCCAGCTTCGCTGCGTCGATTTGGAGCTCCTTAAGCTTGTCGGCCGGGAGCAGATTTTTCTCGACGAGGATCTCCTCGATCCCGCGCCGCGCCAATTCAGCCATTTATAAACAAAGGATAGCGGAAAAGGCTAATGACACTCAAGGTGACTTACCTTTATAATGAAGCGCATGCCTAACTACCTACTCTGGGGCGCCGGCCCCGCCGCCCGCGAAACCAAGGCCCGGGAGCTGTTAAAGGACCATTATCTCCATTCCATTGAGGCGGAGGGGAAAATCCTAAAACTGCCAGAGGTGCGGGCGCGGATGACGCACTGGCACGTCCATCCCCAAGCGCCGTGGAAAAGAAGCGGTCTCCTGGTTTTAGAAGCCCAGCGGCTAAACGAAGAGGTCCAAAACACTCTGCTGAAAACACTGGAAGAGCCGCCCAGCTTCTTCACCTTTATCTTCACTGTTCCGCACCCCGGCCTCCTTTTTCCGACCGTCGTTTCCCGCTGCTTAGTAGTGCGAGTTCCGGGCGATTACCAAAGCCAAAATCCGCAAGTCGCGGCCGAAATTTTGAGCGCCCCGGCCGGCCAGCGCCTGGCAATCTTTGAAGATAAAATCGGCTACGAGCGGGAGGCCGCCGCTGTTTTCATCAATGACCTGGAAGCTCTACTGGCGGAAGAGCCAAGTGCTGCTCTTAAGCAAATTTGGGAAACCAAAAAGCTCCTGCAGGACGACTCCACCAACCTCAAAATGGCCGTTGATTGCTTACTATTATCTTGGTAGGATTAGAGGGTTACATAACAGATAAAAGCGCGCAGGGAAATGCTTTTAAGGAACATCCCGCAGCTCGACGGAGCGAGGGCGAGGCGCTCCGCCAGCCCGGCGGAGATAGACGTTTCCGAAAAAGTATGACCCGAGCGATTACCTAAATGCCGAAAAAAACTTCCAACAGCGACTATACCGCCGCTCAAATCCAAGTCCTCGAAGGGCTTGATCCGGTCCGCAAGCGGCCGGGGATGTACATCGGCTCGACCGATATCAACGGCTTGCACCATCTCGTTTTGGAGATCGTCAACAACTCGATCGACGAAGCCCTCATGGGAGCCTGCGACCGCATCGAAACCACCGTTAATAAAGACGGATACATTACCGTTGTCGACAACGGCCGGGGCATTCCGGTTGATCTCCACCCGAAATACAAAGTCTCCGCCTTAGAACTCGTCATGACCAAACTCCACGCCGGCGGCAAGTTCGGCGAGGGCGGCTACAAAGTCTCCGGCGGATTGCACGGCGTCGGCTCTTCGGTCGTCAATGCCCTTTCGGACCACATGAAAGTCGAAGTTCGGCAAAACGGAAAGCTGTGGGCCCAAGAATACAAGCGGGGAGAACCGCTTTATAAAGTAAAGGAAATCGGCAAAGTTAACGCCGATGAAACCGGCACCACCGTTTCCTTCCACCCCGACCCCGAAATTTTCGGCAAGGATCTTCAAATCGATTTCGGCTTTCTCACCGACCGCCTCCGCCAGTTCGCCTTTCTCACCAAGGGGGTTTTCTTCAAGCTCGATGACGAACGCACCGACCGCCAAGAGAATTATTTCTTCGAGGGCGGAATCCGCTCTTTCGTCGAGGCGATCAACCGCCGCAAAAAACCGCTCCACCCGCCTTTTTACACTCACGAGCACCGGGAGGGCGTGGACGTGGAGGTTGCTCTCCAATACAACGAGGGCTACAACGAGAACGTCCTCTGCTTCGCCAACAATATCTTTAACCCGGGAGGGGGAACCCACCTCACCGGCTTCCGCGCCGGCTTGACCCGCGTCATCAACGACTTCGGCCGATCCAAAGGAGCGGTCAAAGAAGGAACAGAGGGCGTCAGCGGGGAAGATGTGCGGGAGGGCTTGACCGCCGTCGTCTCGGTGAAGTTGGATATAAAAAATCTCCAATTTGAGGGCCAGACCAAAGACAAATTAGGCAATGCCGAAGTCCGCCCGGTAGTAGAGCAGGTCGTTCGCGAAAAACTTTTGGAGTTTTTGGAGGAGACTCCCTCCGCCGCCCAGCGGATCGTCCAGAAGGGTTTGCTGGCCGCCGAGGCGAGATTGGCGGCGAGAGCCGCCCGGGAAACCGTTCTCCGCAAGGGCGTCCTGGAAGGAATGGGGCTTCCCGGCAAACTGGCCGACTGCCAGACCGAAAATCCCGACGAAGCCGAAATCTTCATCGTCGAGGGCGATTCCGCTGGTGGCTCTGCCAAGCAAGGGCGGGACCGCAAGTTCCAAGCGATTCTTCCGCTCTGGGGGAAGATTCTCAACGTCGAAAAGAGCCGGCTGGACAAGATGCTGGCGCACCAAGGCATCCGGGACCTGATTATGGCGATCGGAATGGGAATCGGGGAGGAGTTCGACCCTGCCAAGCTCCGCTACGGCAAGGTGATCATCATGTCGGACGCCGACGTCGACGGCTCCCACATTATGACTCTCCTTTTGACCTTCTTCTTCCGCTACATG
>JBBDZL010000006.1:0-7426 GCA_040900215.1 Patescibacteria group bacterium
GAAAATGTTTTCCCAGTATCTTGACCTTTTTGGGAAATTGATGCTGAAGCCGCAGTTGGCGGTGCCGGAGTCTCAGGCGGTTTGGTCTTTGGTTCTGCCTCAACTGGGGGAGGGGGAAACCGCTCTTTTCCTAGACATCGGCGCCGAAACGGCGGATGCCGTTCTTTTGGATCGGGCAGGGGTTCTGCGGACTTTTACCGAACCGATCGAAACTGCTCGGCTCTCTTTGGGCGTTAAAGAGGTGATTGCTTTTTCTCAAGAAAAGCTCGGCAAAAAACCGGTGAAAGTGTTTCTAGGGGGCGGGGGTTCGGTTTCTCTGGATGCCAAGAAGTTCTCGGAAGAAGTGGGGGTCTCGGCCGTTTCCGGAGAGGAGCTGTTAAAGGCCTACCCGATTAAGATCACCGCGAGTTTCGGCCAAACGAGCAAGCTGGGATTCATGACGCTTTTTGGCCTGGCCTTGCTCACCCGCCAAAAATCGCCTTTGAATTTTGTTTCTTGACTTGCTATCCCAATTTCCCCTACAGTTTATTAGAGGTTAGTTTTTGAGAGGGGGTGAATTAGATTGAAGAAATTATTTAAAGGCTTTATCTCCGAACGCAGTGAGGCGACAAAGTCCCTGAGCAAAGCGAAGGGCTTTACCCTGATTGAACTTCTGGTCGTCATCGCGATTATCGCGATCCTGGCGGCGGTTGTTTTCGTCGCCTTGGACCCGGTCAAGCGCTTTGCGGATGCCCGCAACTCGACTCGGATCAGCGACGTGAACTCTCTGCTGACGGCGGTTCACGAGTACATCGTGGACAACGGGGGAGCGTTGCCAACCGGTCTTTCATCCGGTATGGCCGAAACCCAGCTGGGGACCGCGGGGGCTGGCATGACCACCACTGATAAAGGTACGGCTTGTGGAACGGTGGCGGCGGGAGTGGATCTTACGGGACCGCTTGGTGGAAAGTACCTAGCCACTATTCCGGATGATCCGCAAGGATCGGCGGGGAAGACCGGCTACAGCGTGGTCGTGAACGCCAACAACATCGTGACCATTCGGTCCTGCGATGCGGAGCAAGGTGTGACGATCCAGGTCTCGCGCTAAAGGGAGCAACCATCGGCTATAATAAGAGATGGAGAACCTGCCTAACTCTTAGGTAGGTCGTCACCGCCTGTGGCGGGACCCCGCCGAAGGCGGTGGCTCCTTTTCCGTCGATCCCGGGTCGTCTAATGGTAGGACCACGGAATTTGGATCCGTGTATCTAGGTTCGAATCGTAGCCCGGGAACCAGTGTATACAGTTTACGTCTTAAGAAATCCCAGAACTGGAAAGTTTTACACAGGATATACTTCTGATCTTATAAAAAGACTCAAGCAACATCTTTCAGGGAAGACTAGGTCTCTTCGAGGAAGAGGAAGTTTCCAGATTGTTTACACCGAAAATTTCCCAACGAGAAGTGAAGCTTATAAGCGCGAGCGTCAGATCAAAAGATATAAAGGTGGGGAAGCTTTCCATAAAATGCTAGGTTCGCCACCGCCTGTGGCGGGGTCCCGCTGAAAGCGGGAAATCCAAGTCCCGGAACCATTCGACTCATCATGAGCGGTTCGACTCCGCTCACCGTCGAATGATTCGCTCATGGCCTACGGCCAAAATGCCCCTCTTGCGAATCTCATAGTCGGCTGTTATTCTTAAGCAAACTAAAAATCCTTAGAAGGAGGTAGAGATGGCTTCTCGCCGCGTTCCGCTTTCCCGCCAAGAAGTTCTCGCTCGCGGCCATGAAGTATCCCGCGCCATCGAGAGCGAGGTTTCTAAGGTGGTCTTCGGCGAAGAGATGAAGGTCCTGGTGGACTTTCTGATCCTTTCCGTTTTCGCCGACGGCCACGTGGTCGTGCGCGCTCCAGTCGGGTTGGGCAAGACGCTCGCCTGCACCGCAGTTGCGCAAGCGATCGGCGGAACTTTCCACAAGCGCCAGTTCCGGCCTGATATGCTTCCTTCCGAACTCTCCGGGTTCGAGGTTTACAACCAGAAGACCCACAAGTTTGAAGTGAAGCACGGGCCGCTTTACGGCACCCACATTTTCCTGGCGGACGAGATCAACCGCGGCACTCCCAAAGCGCAATCCGCGCTCTTGGAGGCGATGGAGGAAAAGGAACTGACCATTGGATCACAGGTCTACCCGCTTCCCCCCGTCTTCCTAGTGCTGGCGACCCGTAACCCGATTGAGCATGAAGGCACCTACGATCTGCCGGAGGCCCAGTTGGACCGGTTCTTCGGTCAGCCCGTCATCAAAAACATCTCGGTGCCGACCGGTCTGGCGGTCCTGAACGACCCCGACTTTTGGCGCGCTTCCCGTGCTCGTTTGGGGCGGATTCAAGCGGTGACCGAACCAGGTGAGATTGTGGCGATTCGGGAAGCGATCTTCGCTCACGTTCATGTCGATGACCGCCTCAACCGCTACATCTGGGCGTTGCGGGATGCGACCTGGAAACACCCGATGGTCGCTTACGGCTCTTCGCCGCGAGGTGCAATCAATCTCAAGAAGGCGGCGATTGTGGCGGCTTTCCGCGACGGGCGGGACTACGCGACCCCTGAAGATGTTCAGAAGTATGTCGTGGACATCCTGGCGCACCGGACTTTCATGAAATCCGAACACCGCGACGATCCCGGCAACGAAACCTCGCCGGCGGACATCGTACGGGAGGTGTTGGGCAATGTCCGCTTCGAATAAGCCGAATGACAGGGGTGAGACGCCAAACCGGCCTCACCCCTTTTTGCGCAGGATCCGGTACCACTTGGGTTGGCTCTCGCGAAATTTCCCCAGCGGGAATTGGGATTCCCATTACTTGGGGCGAGGGTATGACTACCAAGGGACCGTACCTTTTCGGGACGACCCCGACCTCCAGCGAATCAACTGGCAGGCGACCCTCATGAACCCTGAGGAGTTGCAGGTAAACGTTTTTTCCGAGGAGCGCAACGTCAACATCTACCTCCTCGGCAATCTGGGTCCCTCCATGGCGTTTGGTTCGGGGGAGACCAAGCTCGAGCGCTTGGCGCTGCTGGCGGCGGGGCTTGCCTACAGCGCTTACCGCGCCAAGGACTACTTTCGCTTCATCGGCTACACCGACGAGATCGAGCTTGGTTTTCCGGAGCCGCGGGATTCCAGCTACCCCTACCGGTTGGCCGAGGCGATCTTGAACTTCGAGTGGCGGGGCAAGAGCCGCGGCGGTCTGCTCCGAGCGGTTTCCCGCCTCCCGTCTCAGAAGTGCCTGGTGGTGATCGTTTCCGACCATCTTGGCAAGCTGGATGGGACGGAACGGGCGCTGCGGGTCCTTACCGCCGCCGGCCACGACGTCTTGCCGATCATCCTCTGGGATGAACGGGAAACCACCCTTCCGACCGGTTGGGGGTTCCTGCCGCTCCAGGATCTGGAAACCGGGGAGTTTCGGCACTTTCTGGTCACCCCCCGCTCCCGCCGGATTCTGGAGGAGAACAGCTCCGAACGGCGGCGTCAGATCGAGGAGCTATTCCGGCGCTTCGGGATCCAGCCTCATTTCCTTGTTCACAACAGCGACAAGGATTTGGAATCTCTGGTTCGGATCTTCTTGACTCGCCAAGCGCGTTTGTAGCCCCTCACCTGAACCGCAAGGTTCTCGGTGAGGGGTTTTTAAATTGCCAAAAAGATGTTTCGGTGGTATCTTTGAGGCAAGAACTATCAGGCACTTTCGCGAAAGCGAAATTGCAACCCGCTTTAAGCGGGACAGCACGTGAAAAACCGAAAACTAAAGAAGGAGGGAACAATGTCCCGGATCCTGGCAGTGCTGGGGAAGTTCATCAAGCGTTTGGGATTGATTTTGGTTCTAACGGCCGCCGCGGCGGTATTGCTGACCGGATCAAATCCCCGCTTTTTGTTTACGGTCTCTCTGCGCCCGGAAATCCGGACCGATTGGGAGATCCAGACGGTTTACAACAATCCGATTGGTTACCCGATTGGGGCGATTTATCGAATCTCGGCGCCGGTGGGAGCGCAGGTCAACCTGGCGCCTCTCCCTAAGGTCGGAGACCAGATTGATCTGTACCGTCTTCTCCCGGCGGATAGGTTTGTTGAACCGTATCTTTACGGTGAAAAAGACGGTTTTGGGGAAGATTCCCGTTATGATAACCAAGGGCAGGTGGAGGTGCGGGATCGGGTCGTGCGCCGGCAGATTGCGGGCGGACGGCAGATCGTCGAAGTTACCTACACCCTTCAGTATCTCCAGCCGATCGACTTTTCGCGGGCGTTTACGGAAAAATTGATCCGATCTGGGCTAACCACGGTCGAGTACTTCCGGATCCTCCCGAGTACGGGAAAGTTAGGGTTTGATCTTGTAGTTTCCGAAAATCGGGATGCGACTTTCTATCTGGTCCGGCGGGTGGAGGAAGGCGATTCCCCGATTGGTGACCTTTTCTCCATTCGAAGAAACCCCGATCTTCTGCCGTCGTTCTTAAAGATCGCGGCGGCGGGCTTGGTCGGGGGGACCTTTGCCGCCCAGGGCTGGGTGGGCCTGCGGCGAAAGATCCAGCGCCGCCGTGCCGCAATGGTGGCAGCGAAGCTGCCGGCGGCGGTGGCGGTGCTCTATGCGCGTTGGCAGGAAAGCCGCGATTACCGCCTCTTTGCGGAAGCGGTCCAGCTCTACCGTCAAGGATTTTGGGGCCGACCGCGCCCGCTCGATTGGCTGCGGACGACCTTCGTCCTCTACAGTGGCCGATTGCTTCCGGAGGCCCAAATCCGAGAGATCTTCGCTTTTCTGCTCGTATTGGAACAGGAGAACAAAATCAAGGAGGTGCGGAGTGAATCTCTATCTTGAGCGCCAGCTCTTTCTGCTGGTAATCCCGTTAGGGTTGGGATTGGTTTGGTTTTTGCTGCGCCAACGGGGCCGGGTCGGTTATTCCCAACTCCAGCTGTTGGAGGGAGTTCGAGCGGTTCCCCTTGGTTTGGTTCAAAAAGTCGTGCTGACGGCGGCGGTGGTTTTCTTCGGGGTCTCCCTCGCCCAACCGATGCAATACACCGTTAACACGGTTCCCGTCTACGTCCAGGCCCGCGACATCGTCGTCTGCTTGGATACTTCGGGAAGCATGATGGACGGCCCAGCATTCGGGGCAAGTACTAAAATTAACCAAGCCAAGAAAGTGATCGGGCAGTTTATCGCCGCCCGCCCTCAAGACCGGATTGCGCTGGTGACCTTTTCCGACCAGGCCTATTTGGACTGGCCACTGACGCTGGATCATGCCGCGCTCCTGAATAAGTTGGTCCAGATCAAGACCACAGGCGGTACCCAGATTGGGCGGGGAATGATCGTTTCTTTGGAGCAGCTGGCGCTGTTCGGCCACGGCAATGGGGCGGTCATCATCGTCTCGGACGGGATTTCCAGCCTCAAACCCGAGGAAAAAGAAGTGATCCTACAGCTCATGGAGCAGACGCAACCCCGTCTTTACTGGATCTTGGCCGGTGACCCTAACCCTTCTTTGGCGGTGGAATTCCGCCGTTACATTGAAGGATTGGGAGGAACTTTCTACCAAACCACCCCCCAAGAGCTGAAGCAGGTTTTTGACGAGATCTCCGAGTTGGAAGCCAGCCCGGCCGTCTATGAACAGGAGGTCACGGTGCAGGTGCGTTTTGGACCGCTGCTGGCGATCTTGGCGGGGATTCTGGTCTTGGCCTCCCTCATTGATATTACGAAGGAGGAGGTATAGCGATGTGGAAGAAGATGGCGCGCTTCGCCCTTAAGCACCGGCGTTGGGAACTGCCTCTGCTGGTCGCGTTTGCCCTGTTTTTGATCGGCGGCTCTCTGCAAACGTACCATCGGGAGCATCCTAGCGGCTTAGAGCTTCAGTACCGGGCGTTCTCCGCTTTGGCGGCGCAAGACCCGCTGGCGGCTTACGCTCTTTTCATCGAAAGCGCGGTTAGTTCTGATGATCCGGCCGTGCGGGCCATCTCTCTCTACAACGCCGCGAATGTGGCTTGGGAGTTTGAGATGGCCGACTACCAAACGCTCGTGGAGCTCTACAAAGAGTCTCTCCGCAACCGGCCTGGGTTCTATCCGGCTTCCTGGAACCTGGAGTTGCTCTACTTCCTCAAGTCCCAGGCGCCAGAGCTGTTGCCGAAGCCGGGTGGTGGTCCATTTCCGGGAGAGGAGGAGTATGTTCCCACTGGTGAGATTTAACCAGCCCCTCTTTGCCGGATGGGCGATCGTGGCCTTTCTCTTGATCTTGTTCTTCCGGATGATGTTCCATCGCCACCAGCGCGGATTCCTGCAGCGTTTCGGCAGCTGGGAGACCTTGAAGAAGTTCTCTTTCCTTGGTTGGAAGCGCTGGGGGTCGCTGCTTTTGGCAGCTTCCGTCGCCCTCGCTTTTTTAGCGGCGGCGGAGCCGGCGGCTCCTTACGGCAGCGATTGGACGGGACGCACGCTCAATGCGGTGATCGTGCTGGACGTCTCCCGCAGCATGCTAGCGGAAGACACTCCGACCGGTCAATCACGTTCGGAGTTGGCTCGGGCGGCGGTCCAGCAGTTGTGGGATGCCTACCCTCAAGGGTACTTTAGCCTGATCACCGTGGCGAAGAGTCCCCAGAGCTACGCTCTCACCGGTGATCATCAGGCCCTGCCGATTTTGCTCGCCTACAATGGCGATCCCTATCGTGCCAGGGATGAGGGTTCGGATCTTCCCGCGGGTTTGACTGCGGCGGCCCAGCTGATCAAAGATTCTCCTATCCCAGTGGAGATCGTGTTCCTGGTGACGGATGGGGGAGACCTGAAAACCGGTATGACTTTCTATCGCCAGGTCATTCGGGAGTTTCGGAAACAGGGAGTGCGGGTAGTTGCCATCGGTGTTGGGGAGACCGATCCGGTTCCAATCCCGGCCCGCAACCACGATGGGAGTTTGGAAGGATACTACTCCACGCGAGGAGCGCTCTCGCTTACTTTCCGCAACGATCTGCCCTTGTACTACCTTGCGGATGAAACGGGAGGTTTTTACCAGGTGATTCGGGAGGATAATGATCTGGTGGAGGTGGTTCAATCGCACAATCTCGCTAACCAGCCGGTCTTGCAGGGCGGGGAGGTGAGCTTGGCGTACATTCCTCTGCTGGCGTCTTTGTTCTTCCTGATTCTTTTCCTCCTGAATTCTTCGCGGAGGACCAAAGGGTAGTTGCTCTTGAGCAGCTGCCCTTTTTTTATTTCTTCAATGCTAAAATTAAATTGGAAGGGGGTGAATAAAAATTCGAAGACTAATTTGGGTAGCGATTGTTCTGGCGCTGATCTTGGCTCCGTTGGAGACGATGGGCTTGTTGCGCCGGGGTTATGACCAGCTGCGGACCTTGGCCTCCAGCTCTGAGAGCCAATCCATCGCCTCCAAGTTCAAGATTGAGCTGCCCAAACTCTCCGAGACCCTCACTAATCTGCTGCAGCGC
>JBBDZL010000007.1:0-6598 GCA_040900215.1 Patescibacteria group bacterium
CCGCCACTCGACTCGCTTTGCTCGCTCATGGCCTTTGGCCATTCAGTCCTGAGTGCAATCGAAGGGCTCATGGCCTGCGGCCATTCAGTCCTGAGTGCGATCGAATAGACGGAAAGCGTAGACCTTGTTGTTAGGCCGGTTGTATTCATCGTTGAAATAATTGGAATCGACATACAGCGTTGGGCATTTCAATATGAGGCGTTAGTAAGGTAATTTATGGGACTCAAAGATAAAATAATTGTAATAACTGGCTCAAGTCGAGGCTTTGGTAAAGCCCTTGCTAAAGCACTTAAGCAAGAAAATGCTCAAGTCATTATCTCAAGCCATAAGAAAGAAGATTTGGAATCAACCGCAAAGGAGTTATCAGTTGATTATTTTCTTGCTGATGTGACTGCTTTTGAGAATGTCAAAAAACTCGGCGAGTATGTCGTTGAAAAATATAAGAAAATAGATTTTTGGATTAACAACGCTGGAATTCAGATTGCACCGAGTTTAGTTGAAGAAGTTGATATACAAAAATTACATCGTCTTTTTAATGTGAACTTTTTTGGGTATTTTTATGGGTGCAAAATTGCGCTTTCGCAAATGAAAAAACAAAAGAATGGAGTGATTATAAATATCAATTCGACTGCTGGACTTGAAGGAAAACCGGGTATATCTGCTTATGTTTCCTCAAAATTTGCAATTAAAGGATTGACGGAGTCGATCCGAAAAGAAATTAAGGATTTGGATATAAAAGTTTTTGGAGTGTTTCCCGGCGGAATGCAAACTGATATTTACAAAGAAAAATATCCTGACGATTTAAAAGATTATATGGATGTTGATTATGTTGTAGAAAAAGTCGTAGCCAATTTGAAATCAGAAAGTCCAGAAATTGATTTTGTTATTAAACGGCCAAATAAATAAAGAATTTGCCGCCAAAGCGCTTGATGTTTCCGTTGATGAGCTTTTGAAATAAATTTATGAAAACAACTTTTTGTAGAACAAAAACTTCTGATAACTTGAGATTGGATGGTTTGCTTTTTGAGCCGGATAAAAAATCTTCTATTGGCGTTTTGCATATTCATGGAATGGCCGGAAATTTCTATGAAAATATATTTCTCGATTCAATGGCTGAAGAATATACAAAAGCTGGATATGCGTTTTTAACTGTGAATACTAGCGGCCACGATTTCATTGCCGATCTCGCAGTTGCTGGCGAGAAAGAACAACATAAAAGAGCAGGACAGATTTTTGAAAAATTTGAAGATTGTATTTCAGATATTGACGCATGGCTCAAATTTTTCAAATCAAAAGGATATGACAAACTCATTTTGCAAGGACATAGCTTAGGAGCAGTAAAAGTTGTTTACTACCTTTACAAGCGGCCGGAAGCTAATTTAGAGGCGCTTGTCATAGCTTCACCTCCCGATATGTTGGGTTTGGCAAGAGTAGAGGCAGAAAAAAAGAATTTTGAAAGAGATTTTGCTGAAGCAAAAAAGTTGGTAGCCGAAGGTAAGGGCAAAGTTTTTCTCTCAAACATCATTTGGAACTGGTATTACATCTCCGCAGAAACCTATCTTAATATCGTGGCTGATGGAGCCAAAACAGACATTTTCCCGATTCTTAGAGGCGGCGATTTTAAGGAATTAGAAAGTGTAAAAATTCCAACCTTAGCTTTTTATGGCGGGACCGATGACGCGGCCGTATTTTCGCCGAAGGAAGATTTAGAGGTTATCACAAAACATCTCAAAAACAAAAAATCGAAAACTTTGCTAATTGGCACAGCGCCACATAGTTATTTCAAACACGAAAAAGAAACAGCGTTAGCAGTTGTTAATTGGTTGAAAGAATTTTTATAATTAAAGCCGCCAAAGAAAAACTTGAAATCGTCCTTTCCGCTCCGGTTCAAGGCGAGGCGGGCGGAAGGGGGGTATGGGGGGAATTCCACCCGCCGAGCCCAGAGAGTTCCGTTCGGATATTTTCAAACAGACACCGCCAAGTTTTACGATGCGCTGGGTACTGCGTTCCAAGATCCACCAAGCCACGGTCACTGACGCCGATCTCAATTACATCGGCAGCATTACGATCGACGAAGAGTTAATCGAGAAAGTTGGCCTCTGGCCCGGGGAAAAAGTCCTTGTAGTCAGCAACACCTCCGGAGCACGGTTGGAAACCTATGTCATCGCCGGAGAGCGGGGATCGGGAAAGATCTGCATGAACGGGGCCGCCGCCCACCTGATTAAAACCGGAGAGGAGATTATCATCATGGGCTTTGAGCTCACCGGCAAGCCGCTCAAACCCCAAAATATCCTCGTCGACAAAAGCAACCGTTTCGTCCGTTATCTTTAATCCTTAGCGAAAGCGATTACCCAGACCTGACCCGACCCGGCTTTCTTGAGTTCCCGCGCCGCCTCTCGGGCGGTAGCGCCGGTCGTGACGACGTCGTCCACGAGAAGAATATCCTCGCCGTTGAGTTTCTCTTTGACCGCGAACGCACTCCTGATATTCGCAGACCTTTCGGGTCTGTTTAGCGAAACCTGGGAAAGGGTATCGCGGGTCTTTCGCAAGATGTCATCCCGGAATGAGAGGCTCAGCTTTTCCGCCAGCGCTTTCCCCAATAATGTTGACTGGTTGAACCCCCGCGCCCCTTGGCGCCAAAAGGAGAGGGGGATCGGAACAACGATCGCCTCACCCCCAAAACTCACTCCCGTCTCCGTCAGTTCGCTTATTAAAAGATCGGCCATCAATCCGGCCACTTTACGCACCCGCCGGTACTTCAGCGCCTGCACCAGCTTCCGGGCCGGACCGCGGTAGGGGAAGGCGGCCAGAAAGCGCTCCGGCGTGTAACGGGCTCGGCAGATCGGGTGGGTCACCCCGGCGACCGCCGGCCGATCACAGACGATGCAAGGCAGGTTTTCAAGGACCGGGAGCCGACTTTCGCAGTCCGGACACAGCAGACTCCCACCCTTCCCGCAGGAAACGCATCGAGTTGGAAAAAGAAACGCCAGGAAATCAAACATCTCCCAAATGATAAACCCTGCTCCCCAAACCGCAAGTAAACAACCTACTAATGCGAGAGTGCGGCCGCATTGGAGTTATAGTATGTCCAAATCCCAGTCTTTGGTTACTGGTCGATCCGGTAGATCTTGCTGTTAGCAAGAATAAAGAGGCTTTTTTCGTTGGCGGAAACCCAGAGATCGGCCGCGTTGGCCAGAAAGTCTCCCTTGAACTGGCCGACGAAATTCCCGCTTTTTTCCAACACCACCAGCCGGTTCCCGCCCCGATCCAAGATGTAGAGGTTATCCATCTTTGGTTGGGTAAATATTTTGATCGGATTGGTCATCGGGCTGGGAAGATTAACGATTTCGAACGGAACCGATTCACCGGCCGACAGCCGGACGATTTCCCCGGTAGAACCGAGCAGCCAAATTTCCCCATCGATCGCCATGTCAATGATCCCCTCCATCGGCACCGCCCCCTTGACCCAGTTCTGGGCCTTGGCATAGCCCCCAGGCAGGTTCCAGAACTTGTAGATCTGTTCGGAGCCGGAGTCCAACAGGTAGATATTGCCAAGGTAGGTATCGATCGCAATCGTCTTGTCAATCTGATCGAAGCTGATTGGCTCGTCTACCGCTCCGCTGGAAATCCGAATCCGGTACACCGCCTCCGCCCCGCGAATATAAAGATATTCCCCCTCGGCGATGAACTCCAACGCTCCGCCGATCTTTCCTTCGCCCAAGGCGGAAGCGGTCGGAAGCTCTTTCGAAAGGTCGAGTTTGAAAACTGCTCCCCGCGTCCCTTCCAAAGCATAGACTGTCGCCGAGCCCGTTCCCGAGAGCGCCAGCCCCTGCGCTCCTGTCACTTGCAAACTCAAGTCGTAAACCAGATTATCCTCGCCCACCAGGGTGATTTTCTCGATCGCGTTGAAGAGGGTATTGGCTTGCGCCAGAAGGGAATCAATGGCGGAGGTGTCCTTGGTTAGGTCTAGCGCCCGGTCCAAATCCGCCCGGGCTTCGTCCACCAACTCTCTGGCCCTCTCATTGGACAGGCCCACCAAGCCCGTCGCCTCGTCCAAGTTTTGGGTAGCCTCGGTCAGGAGGCGATCCAGCTCCGCCGCTCGGGCTTTCTTAGCCTGCTGCCAGGTCGTGAAAGCTACCGAAACTCCCAAAATCACCACCAGAATCAGGATCAGGCGGGGCAATGAGAGCCCCTTGATCGCCGGGAGCTTGGGCAGCTTGAACCCCTTTTTCGGCGCTTTCGTTTCCCCCGCCGGCTCTTCCGCTTCCGTTTCCTCGCTACTGGCTACCGGCTCCTGACTAATGACTTGTTTTTCTTCCGCCAATTCTTCTCCGTGGGAAATCCGTTTCTTCCAAGCGGCCGCGATCTTGGCTTTAATCTTTTGGAACCCCTGGGGGGACCTGACCGAAGCGATCAGCTCTTTCGCCTGCCGGCCGATCCCGGCGCCGACAGCCGAGAGCTTGCCCAAGAGATCCCGAGAAGAACGGGACTTTGCGGCCGCTTCCTCCCGCGCTTCCCGCGAGCTGGCTAAGGTCAGAAGGAGCGCAGCGAACCCTGGGATTTTTTCGCCGGAGGAGAACTGCTTCTCGAGAAATTCGGTCCGGGGAAGATCGGCGGGGGGAAAATTCTTGGCAAAAACGGGGGAGCCCAGGACCACCGTGTCACCTTCCTCCAGAATCTGGGAGGAAACGCTGACCCCCTCCTCCCCGGGGAAAAGCTCCTGGGTTTCGGTTCCCCGGCGGAGATAGATCGCCGGCCGCCCCATTTTGGCGAGATAGGCTACCTCGCCGCGGAAGGCAATCGCCCCCAGCTCCATAACCGCCGCCGGGGAAAGGGTCCGAAGCTTGTCGCGAACGGCGTAGACCGCCCGCTCCAACGCCGCCACCGGGGTTTCTTCTTCTGGGGCGTAGTATTCTTCCGAGAGCGTGTCCCAAACCAGCCGGGCGGCCATCGAGGCATCCTCGCTCGGATCAATCTTTAAATCAACCGCCGCAAAAAGACGCCCCCGCTCGGGGGGATATTCTTCCTTAGGAGTAGCGCCGAAAACCGCCACAAACTTCCCCCGCTCGGGGACCGGAGAGCTCTCCAGCTTGGAAACCCGGACCTCAAGACCGGTTTTTTCCTGTTCTTCTGCTCCTTGAGGCATCAGGAATATGATAGCAATTTCGGGCTATCGAAAGTCGGGGTTGGTGCAGCCGGAGCTGGCGCAGTAGCCGATATCAAAGCGGTAGGTCGGGCTCCAAAGACCTTTCGCCCGGAGGGTAAAGATGTCGCGGAAGTGGCGGCCGCTGAAAGTGAGTGGCCCGATGTTCCCCGAAACATAAACGCTGGCGGTGTTGGCTTGGGAAGGCGAAACAAAGGTGGAAACAACGGCGGAAAGCGAAGTTAGAGGAGTAATCCCCAGCTCCGTCAGTTTGTTCCGCACCGTCGTCATCGGCCAGCCGCCCCGATCGACCGGCGAGAGGTACTGCATATAGGAGCAATCGGGCTTGAGCTCATAGACTCCGCTGCTGTTCTTGGCCCCGCAGAGGAGGAAGGAGTTAAAGATGTCGGAGAATTCCTCGGTCGACATCCAGGGGTTGTAGCCGCCGCTCCGGTACCGATCCCCCCAGCCGGCGTGATACCAAGGAGAGCCGCCGATCTGCTCATAGGCGGTTGAGGAGTTGTAGAAGTCTTTAATCCCGTCTTTGTAGATCCAGTAGCTAACCCAGGTCGTTTTGGAAAGGGTGTAGCCGCCGGCGGCGGAGTGGTAGAAGGTCGGGAGGGGATTGTTCCCGCCGACCGTCATTCCCTTGGTCGCATCGACCGCCTGCTGCCAAGCGGTCGCGTTAATCTCCTTTTTGATTACCTGGCAGCTCTGGCTGGGACAGATCGATTTACCCTGGAGGGCGTAGCGCAGAGCATAGGTCCGGGCGGCGATCGCCTGAGCCCGCAGTGCCTGTTGGGGCCAGGAGGACGGCATCTCGTAGATGTGCTTGACGTAGGTTTCGAAATCGTATCTGACGTTGCTCCAGCACTGACCGTACTCGTTGCAGCCGTTGACGGTAATCTTGGCAGGGATATTGGTCGCCTTGGTGGCGGAGCGGCCGTAATAGGCGCTAAGGATCGTCTGATAGCTCTGGCCCTTGATCGCTCGTCCCCGTGCTCCGTACTGGCTCATCCCAATCCGGTGAGGGTAGCCGTAGGTTCCAATCATCCAGGATGGGGAAAACGGGGCGGCGGGAACGGGTTTGGAGGAGGGAGCGCTCTCCCCGATCGTTTCGCTCCCGCCGGAGGCGGCGAACTTCTCCAGAATCAGCTGTTCCTGCTTGGCGGTCAGGTTCTTAATTGAGGACTTGACCGAGGCCAGCTGGGAGGAGGTCGAGGAGAGTTGGCGCTGGGAAGAGGAGAGGCGGGACTGGTATTGGGACCGGAGGAAAGCCAAATCGTCGCGGAGTTTTTTGGCGGTCGCCTGATTGCTCTCGAAGATCGTGATCTCTTCCCCTAGCCGACCGATCGTATTGGAGAGAGTGTTAAGGTTGGCGTTGAAGTACTGGAACTGGTGGGCCGACTTTTCCAAATCGTCAGCCGAAAAGAGCACCTCTATATAGGAAGTCCG
>JBBDZL010000007.1:6698-17069 GCA_040900215.1 Patescibacteria group bacterium
GGGCCGACTTTTCCAAATCGTCAGCCGAAAAGAGCACCTCTATATAGGAAGTCCGGTTCTGCTTGTAGAGCTCTCGGACCAGTGCGTCCCGATCGGCCTGCCACTGGGCCAATTCACTTTCCTTAGCGGTGAGGTCCTTCTCGATTGCGGTCAGTTCCTTCTCGGCGTCATCGAGCTCGGCGGAAACTTGGGAAAGGGAGAGGGAAGCGGAAGCGATATCTTTGGAGAGCTGTTTCTGGCGCTTCTCCAGATCGGAGAGCTGCTTCTGCTGTTGGGTGAGCTGGTTGGTGACAGTGTCCAAGTCCAATTCTTCCGCCCGGGAGGGAGGAACCAAAGAGGCGATCAGGACCGTCGCAAGAAATAAGAATAGAAAGGTTAGAAGTTTGCGCATCTTGGGCAGTCGAAAAAACATCTACACTGGTATTCTAACAAGAAATTATAAAGTACCCTCTAGCGTATTTCCCTGAGGTTCTGGTATTATTCTTTCGAAGTGAATTCTCTGTTAAAACTCCTTTTGCCTACGATCTTTATCGCGGCTGTTGTTGCCGGACTGACGATCTCATTCTCAAAACCCGCTTTAGCCGTGTGCAACGAGGGGTGGCTCCGAGCGACCGAGGCAGATTGTCAATCTGTTTGCGAAGGGGGAACATGCGTAAAAAAACCTAAGTTAACGCCTGGACCAGGACCCGCCTATAAATGGGAATGTACGAGCTGCCCGGCAACCTCTGCCCCAGCCACACCAAACTGTCGCGAAGCCTGTGAGCAAACTGGAGGAGATCCAGCCGCCTGCAAGGCGATGCCTTCCTGCAACAGCCCCACCCCCTCTGGCCAATCCGCATCCACCTACGAGCAGTGCCGTGAGGACGACAATACCCACGGCGAGTGTTCGAGTTTGCCTTCTTATAAGGATGGGGATGCGCTCCGAGCTTTTTACTCTCAAAGCGGGGATTTGCCCGGGAAAGTGGATTGCGTCGAAACCGGCTTGGGATGCATCCCCACTGATCCTTCCGATCTGGCCGAGTGGGCGTTGAACTGGGGAATCGGATTAGGGACGCTCTTGGCAGTCCTGTTCGTCATTATCGGGGGGTTTGGGGTAGCAACCTCCGCCGGCGACCCCGAGAATTTGGAGAAAGCTAAAAAGCAAATTACCGCGGCGATCTCTGGCCTTCTGTTTATCTTGTTATCGGCATTGATCTTGGATACAATCGGAGTGAGTATCTTTGGACTAGACTTCATCAAATGATGAGAGGGGGTGAATTGAGTGCTTAAAACATTAAAATCGACCGTTGCATCCGCCGCCGCACTAGCGCTTTCGGCGTTGCCGGTTTTCGCAGTCACGAATCCAATCCAATTCGGATCAATTGAAGAATTGATCGGTGGGATCTTTAACGCCATCCTGGCAGTTGTCGGGGCTTTGGCTCTGATCCTTCTCGCTTTGGGTGGAATCCAGTACATGACCTCCGGAGGAGACAAGATAGCTGTCGAGCAAGCCCGCGGCCGGATCACCTCGGCGATTGTTGGCTTGGTCATCGTCTTCGGCGCTTGGTTAGTCATTAACTTCGTCGGAAGCCTGCTGACGGGGGAGCCCATCATTTAGAGCGGATAACCGATGGATGCCATTGACCGGTTTATTGGAAGCTATATCGGAGGCACCTGTGCTTCAGCAACGGGGGTACCCGAGATATCGGGGATATTCTGCGTTCTGGTCAACATCATCAATTACCTTCTGAGCATCGGGGCAGCAGTCTCCTTTATCATGCTAGTTTACGGAGGCTTTCAATACATGATCGCTGGCGGAGACGAGAAAGCAATCACCGTCGCCAAAAACACCATCACCTATGCCGTTTTAGGACTCGTTATTATCCTTGGAGCAATCCTCATTGTTAACTCCATTCTAGGAACACTGATTAAGTAATCCGACCAAAAAGAAAAACCCAGCTCACGGAAACCGCAAGCTGGGTCAAGCGAACTAACGCTCAACTACCCGATACTCGGAGAGGAGAGCATCGTCCGCCATTGGGATCGTCCAATCGGCGGGCCTCGAACTCCAAGAAGTGTCCGCCCGGAGCATCTCGTCCACGGACTCAAGACTGATCGTAAAATTCCATGATTCGACGCAGGCGCGCTCTCCTCTGCCAGAAGTGCCGCGGAACGAAGTGTACCAGACGTCAAACTGGGCTTCTTCCGAAGGAGCTAGCGTGAGCGTCTCGTACCCCTCATATCCTCCGTAGTCTCCGGTCTTGTACCACAGGAGGACCCGATGTGCAACCCTCCCGTTGTTTTTCACAAAGACCGGGAAGAGCACGCGACACTCCTCGGTATACTCACCATCGAAGTATTCTCGATCCGTGATCTCCCCGACCCGCACTTCGATGTCCTCGAAGGCGGCGGTGCGCTGGGCGGTCTCCGCCTGTTCGGTCGCTTCGATCTGGGCCTGGGAAAGACGCAGAGAGGAAACGGAGGGAGCGGAATCACTTCCGAGGTATCCCTTCGAATCCATCCAGTAAAGGCCAACCCAAGGACCGCAGAAGAAGATGGCAACTGCGACCGCGATCAAGACCAAGAGAAGATGGTGGAACTTCCGCTTCTTGCGATCCTTGCGAAGGAATTCCTGCCGCGCGGCCTCCTTGCGCTGGGCAAGGACCTCATGGCCGACTGACTTCCCACCACAGTGGGCGCAGAAGTTGGCATCGGCCGACCCGCGCTTCTCGCAGCGCTCACAGAGCTTGAAAATCGCCTGACCGTCGATTGAGCAGAACGAAGTTCCCTGCGGATAGAGCCTGCCGCACCGGGGACACGCCGTTTCGCTCGGCAGATCGGCCGGGGTCCCACACTTGGGACACGCAGCCACTTCCTTGCCCTCGATGGAGAAACGGGTCGAACAACTCCGGCAAAACAGGTACTCTGACATCTCGACCTCCTTTG
This sequence comes from Patescibacteria group bacterium, assembly GCA_040900215.1. Lineage (GTDB taxonomy): Bacteria > Patescibacteriota > WWE3 > 9FT-COMBO-53-11 > 9FT-COMBO-53-11 > 9FT-COMBO-53-11. The sequence goes on from JBBDZL010000007.1 coordinate 9,624, forward strand.
GTCGTATTGGGTTTTGTTACTAACCCATAGTTTACCACGGGGAGGGGAGGACCGCAAGTATTTCTGCTAAGATTTATCTGATGGACAGCGTTAGAAAAATTCTATTTGGCTCCGCTTTTGCGGTTCTAGCCGCCTCAATCTTTGTGATCTCATCTCCTCCTAAAGTTCAAGCAACACTCTGTCCCGAATTCAAGGATGGGTCGCAGGGATCGTCAGAGTTGGCTCCCAACCCTAATAAGGTTCGGGAAATTGATCCGGTTAAGAAAGCGTGCTCGGGGGGAGGAGTCATCGGCTTTGTAACGTGCAAGATCGCAGAATTTTTCGCGAGCTTTTCCAGCGATCCTGGAGATCCGGGAAAACTCGACCTGCGGAATTCCCAGATGCCGGAATATCTTAGAGCCGCAAACCAGCTTGCTCTCTCCGGTGATAAGGAAGCTCTTCTAAATACCGATCCTTCTAAGCGAGAGGAGCCCGGAGCGATCACCGGAGGAATCGCTAAAATGCTGATTCCCGGCTACGAACAAAATGACCTGGATCCCATTAAACAACTAACGGAATCGGAAGGACAGCTGGTAAACGGCGTGATTTTCCTTAACCAAAATTCTCTCCAGAAGAATTTTACCGATACCGTTTATGAGGAGCCAAACACAAGCTCGGACAAGGGCTTCTATGATCTTCAAATCGGAACTGGCGAAGAAGCAGCCTCGAATTATCAAACCGCCGGTAAATTTGGTGAAATTGCCCCGCTCTACGATCGGTTCGGCCTTCTAAAACAAGGGCTCTTTCCGCCTGCGGGTGAGGTAGCTATACCCGATCTCGACCAAGACTGTTCCACCTTTGACCCTAGTTTGATCGCTGTCACAGGATTCGTCGGAGAAAGCCCTCACCGCGAAGTACCGTGGACTGCTTTTGGAGAGATTCCGGATGGGGACAAAGAGCCTAGTGATGTGGATTGTACAAAAGATGAAGAAGGCAACGTCATTAGTTGTCCTAGCGAGGTGGAAGGCAAAACCTATGAAGTCGGCGGAAACTTGGATATCCAAACCGAGATATCTCTCGCCAGCGAAGCCTGGGAGAGGATCGGCGCCCCAAGCAACGCTCCGGGTGAGGGAGGAGTCTTTAACGCTCTCCTTCTCCCCGGCTCCACCTTCCGCACCGAGGACGCCAAACCCCAACTTAAATTCGGCTATGATCCGCATAGTCAAGGGACTTATCAGGAGGTGGCCACCCTACCCGTAGCCGATTTGGGCAATGTGGGCGGCGCTACCAACTGCATCGTCAATGGAGTTACCGCCCACCCCGCGGTCGCCAACTCGGAGGCCTGTACCGCCGCGTTCGAGTTCTTCCCCGGCGCTTCGATCACCTGTACTGATGAGGCCGCCCCCCTGCCGTTCTCCAACAGCGCGGGCTCGGGCATCGCTCGCAAGGCCTGGGGGATTATGAACAATATGTACCAGGGGTTTTGGTGCTTCTGGAACTGGAGCAAGACCGATTACCCCAACATCTTTGACGAGGATCTCTTCCGGAGGAATCCCAACCCATCCAGAGAGGAGGTCCAGAACGATTCCGAGTCCCTCTTCTGGTGCACCTGGCTAGTGTGGAAGACCCAATCCAACCACGGCCCGAGCCTGAACTCCCAAGCGATGAAGAATTACTACCAAAGCGGGGGGAGGTTCGTCAGCGCGGCCAGCGCCACTGTCCAAAACGTCCGGCCCGGGTACGTGGTCTTCTTTGATGTCTTCAATTCCATTAACCGGCTGGATCATGTAGGGGTCGTTTACAGCGTGACGGCAGATTCGATTACCTTCGTCCAATCCAACGCCGTAACCAAGTTCGACACCATCACTTTTAACGCCAGCGGGATCGGGGTCCAGAATCTTCCTTGGGCCCGGGTGGACGGATTTGGCCGACCATGAGACTAGCCGAATTTCCCCGAAATAAAATTGCGCTGGCCCTCGCCATCCTAATTGGGGGAATATTTATCGCTCTCCTCATCGTGATCTTCGGCGGCCGGGGTTTTGGCACCCCGGCGGTGGCCTCAATCGAACCGGCCGGGGGGCAGGAAAATTACCTGGGGGAAATCCCGATCGCGGTTACTTTCCAAGAAGACTTAACCGAGGAGCAGCAGGATCTGGTTTATTTTGAGTTTCAACCGGAGGCGTTTTTCACGCTCCGCTGGACGGCTGCCAATCGGGTGGAGGCTAGATTTGTTCAGCCATTGGCGCTGGAATTAGATACTAACTACAGCGTCAAGGTCCTCTACAACAATGAGCCCATTTACACCTCCTCCTTCAAAACTCCGGCGATCACCGAAGAGCAGCTACTGCAAGACCTAACCGAGCAGACCGAAGGGGATGAGCTCTTCGCCGAGGCCCAAACGGATTGGTACAAAGACAATCCTTGGTACTCCAAACTGCCAATCATTGAAGATGACTATACAATCGTCTACGAGCCGGACACCAAAAAATTCCGCATCCGTATCACGATGGAAGAGAACACATTAGGTACTCAAATTGGGGACGCCAAGGACAGGGCGATAAAGAACTTGGAGACAATCGGCGTGGATTTAAGCCAGTACAGTTATTACTTTATAGGAGACTACTAAACCTAATTATTTCGGATAACTGGGCCACGAGCAGCTGCTCACAAAAGAAAAGGCCTTGGTCCTTATCTTATCCAGGTAAGCTTGGCCTCTTGCGATTACACTTGGGTCGGTGCAGTTTGTCGCTCCCTCAAGGAAAATAGTCATAAAAGCCAGCATCGGGTTTCCCGCTGCCGCAAAGCACTGGGGGTAATTCGCTTTGTAGGAGCTAGGGAGACTGAGGAATCGGGTTATTTGGGCGGTAAATCCCTGGTTGTCCAAAGCTCTAATTCCAAAGTCGGCTGGGGATACCCCGTAGTTAGAGGCGTTGCTTTCATTGAGCCAGATCGCCATCGCGAAGTCCGGCCGAACTCCGGCGGATTGGGCTTTGGCGATGACATCGCTGTAACATTCTTCGACGTGGTTCCCCGGGCCAACACCCCATCGATCAGCGACACCCTTAACCACACTCTTGGGAAGAACACAAGCATCGGTGGCCGTCGCGGCCTGATTGCAGTCGACCTCACCGGCCGTCGCCTCCCAGGGGTAAGGCTCGTTGCTCAGAATAATCGAGATCAGCATAATGGTTCCGATCGCGAAAAACGCAAAGAACCCCACCACCCCCGCCAGCGTGTAGCCCACAATCTTCATCACGCCGCCCAGCTTCTCGACAACGATCTCGGCCGCAAACTGCAGCACCGCCCCGATCACCGCTCCGGCGGCGGTCCCGGCTAAGGGGATAGCAGAGCCCAGAATGCCTCCGACCACTTCTCCCAACCCCAACTTCTTAATTAACCACAACCCAGCTTTCTTTAAACCTTTCTTAAGCCAAAATCCGGCTCTTAATCGTTTGGTAAAAGTCTGAGCATCCGCCAGCTTGCCAAGCAGTCCCTTAACCCCTAACTTACCGGCCAAAGATTGGACAAGATTATTTAGATGGGAAGTGTAGTAGTAATCCTTAAATTTACTGGTTAGCCTCTTCCAACCATAAAGCTTAACGACCCCCCAGAAACCGTCTTTTTTGTAAGTTCGTAAGAACTGCAGAGTAGCGTAATGTTTATTCCTCGCTTCCCAAAAGCGTGAAAACTGCGCCTCGGAAGTGTTGTAGAGTGGTCCGCCTTTTCGAGATAGCCTCTTGAATTCCCCCGACACATTGCTGCGAAGATCTTTAGAGCTACCGCTCCAAGTTTTCCCGGTCGCTTCCGCCTCCTTCCATTGGCCGTCAGCTTTGCTCCATGCCTCCCTCGCCCGGCCAATATTCCCGGCAGAGGCCAATTCATCCCCGGCCCTCTTTAGTCTATCGGCGTTCCTAAGGGATGTCTTTAACCTTTCCTCAAATACAGCCGCTTGAGAGCTGAAATCTCCAAAGGTTCCCTGTTTAATCACATCTCCCGAATCGCGGTAATGCTGCTCAATCCGGTCGGCCACCATTCGGATCATTCCCGGATCGCTCCTGACAGACTGGGCGGCCAAGTCCCTAATGATTCTCGGGCTGTTCTTATTCAAAGTCCCTTTCCACTGGTTCACGATGTGCCGAACGGTGTAAGGGACGACCTCGCCACCAGCATCGTTGACCCAAGCATTCTTATAAAGATACTCCCAGGCCGCTTTGTCCACATCCCCCATGAATTCGTCCGGGGTGTAGAGAAGGCTGCTAAAGTTGGATTCAAAAGGGGTTCTTACCGTCTCCCAGGTGGTCTGCAGAGGGTCGGTGACGAAATCGATAAGGTTAAATTTTACCGGAGGAACTCTTCCCGGCTCATAGATCGGACGTTTCTCTCCCTCGATCTTGAAAGCTTCTTTGAGATCATCGCTAAGATACCCGGTAACGTTATCGGGGGCATTCAGTCCTTGGAGAGCACCATCCATACCTTCCAACAACCTTTGGGTTGCGGAATCGATCGGACCTCCGCCGCCCCCAGCTGGGCGGCCCCGCCGCTGGCTCGGAAGAAAGAAGCCTGTGATACCCTGGAAAATTGCCATCGAATCAATAATATCAGGAAAAGAATGGGAAACGGGGAGGGAAAGGGTCTGGGCTGGGTTGATTGCTTTCTTTTGCTACAATTGAAGCTAATGAAAAGACTGAAGCTAATCCTGGGACTTTTGCTCGCCCTTACTCTTTTTGTTGGCCTCAAGCCAAAAGCCGTTCACGCGGGGATTTTTGATCTTTGGGAGGCGGTTACCTGCGCTGCCGATTTGGATTGCACAGTCCAAGCTGCTGCTACCTCGGCAGGAAACTATATCGTTCATACAGCCGTTGGCAAGGACTTTGAAGATCTGACCGAAGATGATCTTCAGGCAATGATCACAGGGAACTGGAACGAAGGGCTTGCGGCGGCGGTAGGAGAGATCGGGGGCTTGGTTTACAACTTCCCCCCAGTCCACGTCGGGGATTATGTCCGCGCGGAATTGGCTGATAACTTGCTCAACAACTCCGTAAGAGCCCAGGTTACGGGAGCCGACGCGCTGAGCCCCATTCAAGAAATCTGGAGCAGAATGAGAAACATCGCCTATGGCCTCTTCCTGGTGGTGATGATCGCAATTGGGATAATGATCATCATGCAAAAGGAGATCTCCCCCCGTGTTGTGGTGACCTTCACAAGCGCTTTGCCGAGAATACTTTTGGGTCTGGTTCTGATTACCTTCTCCTTCCCCATTATTGCTTTGATACTTGATGTTGGGGCTGTCTTCGGTACCCAGTTGATTCTGCGGATTGTTGAGGGGATCTTCGAACCGATCGGGGAGTTGGTTGGAGAGGGGGTAGCCGCCGCAATTTCCGTAGCGCCTATCGTCTTGATTGGAATATTTATTAGCGGGGTTGCGGGAGTGGGAGTGGGAGCACTATCCGGTCTAGCACTGATAGTGATCTTTCTTCTTGCTGCTCTTGTTCTCTCGGGCTTGACTATCATTCGAGCCGTTATCAATTACGGGTGGGTCTTGGTCTATACCATCTTCTCACCGATCCTTTTCCTCTTCGGCTCGCTTCCGGGACAGGAGGGATCAATTAGTAACCTGTTTAAAAACGTGTTTGCTAAGACCCTGGTGTTTCCAATGATCCTGTTCTTTGTTCTCTTAGGATTGGGTTTTACCACCACGGCTTTTGTAGGAACCGCTGAAAACTTCTTAAGCGGGAACCTCGGGGGCCTTGTGACCGGCGCTCTTTCTACTCAAGGTATCCTCGGGTCGATTATGGGGTTAGTGATGTTGGCCGCCGCTTTTAAGGCGCCTGATCTTGTCGAAGAAGCCCTCGGCGTCGGCGGTGGCCCAAAGAAGAGGAAGAAATAAAAAAAGTCCCGAGCTCATAAAGCACAGAGCTCGGGATCTACTCTTTTACCTCGAACGCTAGCGAACCAACTTCTTCACCAGCGAAACAAGGATCAGGAACACGACCAAGCTGATAGCTCCGTAGATCACTACCAACCCCCGTGCGCCCACCTCAATCGCCCCCAAGAAGTAGCCGAGGGTGTAGGTGAAAGCGGACAGCGCGAGGACGAGGGCGAAGATGGCCCCCAGATTGGAGAAGACCCACTTCACCGCCTTCCAGAGCTTGCTCCCACCCTTACTGGTGTCCTTCTCTTCGCTCTGGGTGGAAACATCCATCGATTCCACTGCCGATACCGGAACGATTGCCTGGGGGAAGACCACGGGGATGAGGTTCGGCGTTCCGCAACTCTCGCACTTAACCCATCCTCCAACGTAGCCCTCCAAGGGCAACTGATCGCCGCACTTCGTACAGTTACCAGAGACTTCCATGATAAGACCTCCTTTGGTCTAGTTTTCAGTTGTTAGCTATAGGATAACATGAAAACGGGTAAAAATCAACTTTGCGGAGTCTAGGAAAAGAAAAAATCCCGAGCTCGCAGCGCGAAACTCGGGATCCTCTTCTCACTTCTTCGCCGGCAGCAACCTCTTTCGAAGCACCGCCAGAAGAGCCGCTCCGATGAGCAGGTACAGGTACTTGCTCCCGTCGGACAAACTCCCGCTGGAGAAGAGATGCGCGATCAGGGCGATGGCCCCTCCCGCGATAGCAATCTCCACCCCAATCCCCCAAAGGAACTTGATCGCCTTCCGGAGCTTGCTCCCACCCTTGCCGGTGTCCTTGTCGTTCTTCTTGGCGTCGGCAGCGGCAGTTTGTGCATCCGATTGAGGCAGGGAAGAGGCCTGCGACACCGGATTCGCCTGGGGGGCGGGAGCCGGTTTGAGGGCCGGCTTGCCAGCGGTAACGATCTCGGCCAAGGCCTTGATACAGTCACCGCAGAGCTCCGCCCGCCAGATGGCGTTGGTCAGCCGCTCCAGCTCAAAGTACTTGCTGGTAGCGGACAGACGCCAGAGCGGCGCGGGGTTCCCCCCCTTGCAGTTCCGGCACTTCCGGTCACTGTCGTCGGCCGGAGTGCAGTAGTTCTGCAGCTCCTCGCTGACAATCCCCGCCAAAACCTGCTTGGCAAAGCGCTTGGCGATCTTCCGGCCTTTCGGCTTTCTCCGCGGCCAGCGGATGGCGCGAATCTTCTGGAGCAAACCGGTCAGGTTCGCCAGAAGCACAGCCACGATCAGTGCCATCGCGCAGGAAACGGCGAGGATGGCGACCAGCAGAACCTGACGGTCCATTGAACTGCCTCCTGTCGCCTTAGGCGACTGAATTCCCCCTTAGGGGATATTTGGTTGGACGGCTTCCGCCCTTGGCGGAAACCTAGCAACCCTATTCGGTTGTATAGCTATAGGATAGCATAGAAACGGGAGAAAATCAACTTTGAATTTCCCGTTCTCTCCCGAAATTTGGTAACCTAGAGGGGTAGGCTTCCAATCCATGCCCGAAGAACCGCTCACAACCAAACAGCACGCCGTCCCCCAGCAGGTCTTTGGGGTCC
>JBBDZL010000007.1:17169-18295 GCA_040900215.1 Patescibacteria group bacterium
GAAGAACCGCTCACAACCAAACAGCACGCCGTCCCCCAGCAGGTCTTTGGGGTCCAGTTCAAGCTGGTCGGGGATCTGACCATCCGCCAGTTTGCGATCCTGGCGATCTGCGGGTTCTTTGCTTTCCTCTTCTTCTCCTCCAACCTTTTCATCATTTTTCGGATTTTAATTTCCGGCACGTTCCTCCTCGCCGGAGTCGGCTTTGCTTTTGTTCCCGTCCAGGATCAGCCGTTGGACCAGTGGATTGCGGCTTTCTTCCGGGCGGTCTACGCTCCCACCCGCCGGATGTGGGCGAAGAGCACCGCTCCGGCTGAGTTCCTGGTGCTGGAAATGCCCAAATTCACTCGGGTGACCGGACCAGAAGTTAGTCCCGAAGAATCTCGCCGACGGTTGGAAACTTACCTGGGGGCGATCCATGAAAAGAGGGAATTGAATCCGATTGATCTGGCGGAAGAGCAGTACCTGGAATCGATCCGCGGTTTGGCCCAAACAATGGTTGTTCCCGCTCTCGCTCCGATTGCCGCTCCCGTACCGTCCGCCCCTTCGCCGGCGCTGACGCTGGAAGAGGTGATGGCCCCCCCGCCGACTGTTTCGCCAGTCGCCCCGAGCGCAGTCGAGGGACCACCCCCGCCCCCGTTGGCGCCGCGGCTCAAGTTCGTGGAGGCGACTAGAATGGTAGAGCGGGCAACGCTCGCTTCGGCCGTCAACTTCACCGAACCGGTCTATAAGGTCCAGCGGGGAAGAGTCGCCAGTTACTTCGCCGCCCGGCGCAACATCCGCCCCAACCGGCGCCTGACGCCGTTGGCGATCGCCGGCGAGATGGTTTATGCTCCCGTCCGCGAGCAAATAATTGATCCCGAATTACCCTCGGCGCCCACTCTGGCTGAGCCGACCCCGGTCGCCGGTTACCAGTCGCCAGTTCCCAGTTTCCAGTCACCGGTTCCTCTCGCCCCGGAGCCAATCGCCCCCCCGCCTCCTCTTCCCGAGCCAATTCCCGCACCGCCTCCTCCGAAACCGGTCGCCCCGCCGCCGACTGTTCCTCCAGTCGTCCCGAGCGAAGTCGAGGGACCCCCACCCGCTCCGGTCCCCGAACCCGAAAAACCGGTTGAAGCGCCTCCGCCGGTGG
>JBBDZL010000007.1:18395-21530 GCA_040900215.1 Patescibacteria group bacterium
CCACCCGCTCCGGTCCCCGAACCCGAAAAACCGGTTGAAGCGCCTCCGCCGGTGGAAGCTCCGCCTCCGGCCCCCCCACCGGTGATCCAGCTGGCGCCCTCCTTGCCAAAGCCCTCGGCGGCGGCGCCGATCGCTCCGCCTAAGGCCGGGGCGAACATTATCGCCGGAATTGTTTTTGGCCCCCAAGGCGGAGTCCTCGACCAAACTCTGGTCGTGGTGGAAGACGAAAAAGGAAATGTCGTCCGCGCCATCAAAACCAACGAACTGGGCAAATTTATCATCAGCCCGCTGCCGAACGGCCGGTACACGGTCAGAGTCCCGAAGACGCCGTTTTCCTTTGCTACAATGAAAGTTGAGCTAACGGGAAAGGAAATGGATCAGATGGAAATGCGATCAAGTTAGTTGTCTAGTGGTTTGGTTAGTTGGTGGTTCGGTAAGTACCAAATAACCAGAAAACAAGACAACCAAACAACCAACATGGCTCAAGCCAAACCGCCCAAAACCCAAGCCACCACCCAAGAACACCTTGATGTCCTGGACATTCAAGGCGACCTAATCCTGCTCAAGAACGGCAACGCCTCCCTCGTTTTGGAAACCACTTCGGTCAACTTTGATCTGCTCTCCGAACGGGAGCAAGACTCCATGATCGGGGCCTATGCGGCGATGCTCAACTCCCTCTCTTTTCCGATCCAGGTCCTCGTCCGCTCCCGCAAGCTGGACCTCTCCAATTACCTAAAGTGGGTCGACGAGCAGGCGGCGATCTCCACCCAAGCCAACCCCTATCTCCGAGAGAAGATCACCTCCTATAAGGAGTTCATCGCCTCTCTTGTCCAGAAGGGCGAGGTTTTAGACAAGCGCTTCTACCTGGTGATCCCGCACTTCGAAGCGGTTTCCCTGCCGCGCCCCGGTTTCCTGGATTTCCTTCTCGGCCGCAAGACCCAGGGCCCGCGGATCAACCGCGCGGAAGTTTTGGAGCGCGCCAAAACCGACTTGGAACCAAAGCGCGACCACTTGCTCAAGCAGCTGGAAAGATTAGGAATTAAGGCCCGTCAGTTGGCCACTCCCGAACTGATCGGCATGTTCTACGAGATCTACAACCCGGAACAGGCCCAGTTCCAGCACATCGCCGGCGGGGCGGGCAACTACACTTCGACGATGGTGGAGCCGGCGGTAGGAGGAGAACAATAATGGTGGAAACTCCCAACGTTTACGCCCCGACCGCTCCCGCTCCCGCCGCCGGCAGTCCGGCGACTCTTTCCGATCTGGCCCAGACGATCGCGGCCGGTGCGGTTTCGGTCCAGGACATCATCGCCCCGCCCTCGATCGACGTCGATTTCAACCATCTGAAGATCGGAGAGACTTTTGTCCGGACCCTCTTCGTTTCCGGCTACCCCCGCTTTGTCGGCGCAAACTGGCTTTCGCCACTGATCAATTTCAACCACACCCTCACTCTCTCAATGTTCTACTACCCGGTCGAGTCCAAAGGAGTCTTGGATGACCTGCGACGCAAGATCGCCGAGATGGAAGCGACCATCAAGGAAAACGAGAAGTCCGGCCGAGTGGCTGACCCGACGGTCGAGGCGGCAGTTGAGGACGCCCGCTCCCTCCAAGAGCAGTTGGTCAAAGGGACCGAGCGCTTCTTCCAGTTCTCTTTCTACATCACCATCAGCGCTGATTCGATGGAAGAGCTGGATGCAGTGACCAAGAAGGTGGAGTCCACCCTCGGTTCTCTGCTCCTGCTCTCCAAGCACGCCACCCTCCGGATGGAAGAGGCCTTCCAATCCACTATCCCGACTTGCTTGGATAAGCTCAAGATCATGCGGAACATGGATACGACCTCGATTGCGACCACCTTCCCGCTGACTTCTTCGGAGCTGACCGCCAATGAGGGAATCCTCTACGGAATTAACGAGCACAACGGCTCCCTGATCATCTTTGACCGCTTCTCGCTGGAGAACGCCAACACCGTCGTCTTCGCCAAATCCGGCGCCGGCAAATCCTACATGGTCAAGCTGGAAGCAATCCGTTCCCTGATGTTCGGGACCGAAGTAATGGTAATCGACCCTGAGAAAGAGTACGAGCAACTCTCCAAGAACATCGGCGGAGACTATATCACTTTCTCGCCGGCCTCTCCGGCCAAGATCAATCCCTTTGACATGTCGGGGACCTACGAGGAAGGGGAGAACGAATTAGCGCTAAAGATCCTCTCTCTCCACACCCTCTTCAAGGTCATCATGGGCCAGCTCACCCCCGCTGAGGACGCCTTGCTGGACCGGACCCTCTTGGAGACCTACGCCAAGAAAGGAATTACCCAAGATTCGACCACTCATCAAAACCCCGCCCCGGTGATGGCGGATCTCTATGCGGTCCTGAAGGCCAACCCCGAAGGCCAGTCATTGGCCGACCGAGTCGAGCAGTACGTCACCGGCTCCCTCAAGGGGATCTTCGACCAGCCCTCCACCGTTGACATCCGCAACACTTTCACCGTCTTCTCGACCCGGGACTTGGAAGAAAAGGTCCGGCCGGTGGCGATGTATATCATCCTGGACTTCATCTGGAGCCGGATCCGCCGGGAGATAAAAAAGAGGGTTTTGGTCGTCGATGAGGCCTGGTACTTGATGCAGCACCCCGACTCGGCGGTCTTTATGTACTCCATCGCCAAGCGGGCCCGCAAATACTACCTCGGGCTGACGACGATCACTCAGGACGTGGCCGATTTCCTTCGTTCCGACTACGGCAAGGCGATCGTGACCAACTCTTCGATCCAAATCCTGCTTAAGCAGCACCCGGCCGCGATCGACGAGATCACCAGGGTCTTCTACCTCTCGGAGGGAGAAAAGCGGATTCTCCTCGCCGCCAACGTCGGGGAGGGCCTCTTCTTCGCCGGGCCCAACCACGTCGCGATGCAGGTTGTCGCTTCGCCGGAGGAGCACCCTCTCGCCACCTCTTCTCCTAAGGAAATCCTGGAGATCCGGGAGAAGCTGGAAAAAGAGGCTCGGGAAAAGGGGTTGCCAACCGAGGCCACCCCGCCATCGGCGGGGACGCCCGCACCCACTGCTCCTACTGCGCCCATCGCTTAATCATGGCATTTGAACAAATCGGCCAGTCTCTGACCCATTTCACCCGCCGGAGTCC
>JBBDZL010000007.1:21630-29482 GCA_040900215.1 Patescibacteria group bacterium
TCATGGCATTTGAACAAATCGGCCAGTCTCTGACCCATTTCACCCGCCGGAGTCCCGCCCAGGGCGAGGCTCGCCTTTGGCGGCCCATCCGAGCCGCCGCTGCTGCCCTGGAAGTGGAACGGGAGGCCCAGAAGCACCTCCCGGAGTGGGCAAAGATGATTTCCTTTCGAGAAGGACGATTAATCATTGGAACACCCTCACCCACCCATTCCCAGGAAATATTTTTACAGGCGCGGGATCTAAAAAGAAAAGTCAACGAGGGGTTGGGAGGAAAAATAGTTGAAGAGGTAAGATACCGAGTTACTCCTGCAGCCGGACGGGCATAATCACGTGCCGGTAGTTTTTATCCTTCGGCGAGGTGAACAGAACCGGGTCCAGGCTGGAATTCAGCGATAGCTGGATTTCATCCTCAAACAGGGCATTCAGAGCATCGCTGACGTAGCGGGAGTTGAAGGCAATTCTCCCCTTCTTTCCCTCACCGCCGATCACGACTTCTTGCCGAGCTTCTCCCTGCTGGGCTTCCTGTGAGGAAACCTCCAAAACCTTTTTCTGGGGGTCGTAGTCAAAAATGATAATCGTCACCCCTTCGTCCGAAAAGACCGAGGCCAGCTGAACGGCCTTGAGCACCTCCTCCTTGGCAAAGCCGATCTTGGTCTCGAAATTGGCCGGAATGATCTGCTCGTATTCGGGAAACTCTCCCTCCAGCATTTGGGAGAGGACCAGAAAATCGGGGGACCGGAAGAAGAGCTGGCCTTCGTCGGCCATTCCCACTTCCACTTCTCCTTTTACCAGCCGGGAAACCTCCGCCAAGGACCGGGCCGGCACCACCGCTGTTAATCCCTCGCCGGCTACCGGGAGCTTCTTTTCGCCCAGCCGAAACCCGTCCACTCCTGCCAAAGTAAGAGTTCCTCCCCCCAACCGAAGCAGAATCCCGGTCAGAATGGGGCGGGACTCATCCTGGGCAGCGGCAAAAGAAACCTGGGTAACCGCCCCTTCCAGATCCTTGGCCGGAATCCGGAACAGCTCCTTGCCGGGGGAGGCCAGGTTCGGAAACTCCGTCGCCGGCATGCCGTTAATCTTGGAGGAAAAACTTTCCGCCTCAATGGTCAGGATATCCTTTTGAGCTTTGAGGGTGATCTTTCCCGGCGGGAGATTGGATACGATCGAAACCAGCAGGCGGGCCGGGACTGTGATCGAGCCCTCGGCTACCACCTTGGCGCCGACCTTGGTCTTGACTCCCGTTTCCAGGTCGGTCGCGGTTAGGTGCAGGACTCCCTTTTCGGCGGCGAGCAGGACGTTCTCCAGAATCGGCAAAGCCGATTTGGCCGAAGCCACCCGGGCAGCGGCGGTCAGGCTGGGAAGCAGATTTTCCTGCAAAACGGTTAGCTCCATTACTTGCTCTCCGGGGGCTTATCTCCGGGAACCACTACCACATGCCTTTCGCGATTCTCCCCTCGACTCTCGGTCCACACCCCTTTTTCATCCTGCAGGACGACATGGATAATCCGCCGTTCGGCAGCCGGCATCGCCGGAAAAGAAACCTCTTTCAGCAGGAAGCGGGCTTTGTCAGCGGCTTCCAAAGCGCGCCGGCGGAGCTCCTCCTCACGCTCCCGGCGGTAGCCGCCGGCTTCCAGATTGAAGGGGGTAAACTCCCCCAACTTCTTGACCGACATTACTCCCAAAACCGTTTGGAGGGCGTCCAGGGTTTGGCCGTGGTAGCCGATCAAAAAAGAGCTGTCGCTCTCCTCTTGGGGAATTAGGTTCACCAGCAGCCGGCCCTCCTGCTCTTCGACTTCCGCTTGGGCGGGGATGCCCATTTTCTCCAGAAGTTCGACGCTTTTATCTTTAAGGAAATTACTTGCTTCCGCCATTGTTTTTAATGTAGCACAACGAAAAAATCTAAGATTTTGATCGGAGAACAAACAACTGCTGGGGGATCTGTAGCACGGTAGAAACGAACCAATAGAGCATCAGGCCGGCCGGGAATTGCAGTCCCAGGAAGAGAGTCAGGATCGGGAAGAGGAAGAGGTTTTGGCGCTGAAGCGCGGAGGCAAAATCCTCCTTCTTGTCTTTAGCCTCATGCGCCGCTTTGTGCTCCTGCGAAACCGCCGGCAGCATCATCTTGGAAAGGATGAATTGGGAAGCGGCGGCGAGGACCGGAAAGACAAAGTACGGATCCTTAACGGAGAGGTCCCAGAAAAGGAACTGGTGGTTAAGCCCGCCGTTCTGGAGGTTTGAGATAAACACCTGATAGAGGGCGATCAGAATCACCAGCTGGAGAATTTGGGGCAGGCAGCCTGCCAGGGGATTAACCCCCCTCTGTTTGAAGAGCTCCATTTGGGCCGTCGCCAGCTTCTGGCGATCACCTTTGTACTTCTTCTGAATCCGGTCCAGATCGGGCTTGATCTCCCGCTGGATCTTCATTGACTTCAAGGAAGGAAGAGTCAGCGGGAAGAGCAAGAGGCGGAGGGCGACCGTCAGGGCAATGATCGCCAAACCGAGATTTCCCCCGAGAAGGTTATAGAAAAAAAAGAGGGCGGTCGTTAACGGCGTAATTAGAAGTGCGTCCCAGATATTCATAACAATTTGATTAGTTTATCACGGAATGGGGTCGAGCCCTCCCTTGGAAAAAGGGTGGCAGCGCAAGACCCGCTTGAACCCCAGGACTAAGCCCCGCCCCGATCCGTACCGCTCAATCGCTTGGTAGGTGTATTCGGAACAGGTCGGCTGGAAACGGCAGGTTTCGCCCAGGATCGCCCGGCCAATGGTCCCGTGGTCAGGAGAGAAGGTGCGCTGGTAGAACCGGATCAATTTAAGCAAAGTCTTCTTCACGGCTCCTTATAATAGTACTCCAGTATTCTTTAAAGCCTGCTCGACGGATTGGCGGAGGGCCGGCGCCTCGGCTTGCCGAGCGGAATCCCTGACCCAAAAGGCCCCCCAGGTCCCTTCCTTGATTCTCGGCAAGAGTTCTTCCACTTGGGATCTTAGGATCCGCTTGAGCCGGTTGCGCTGGGTTGCCAGCTTACTGACTCGAGTCGAAACCACAAAACCGAACCGGGCCGGCCCCTTTTGGCCGGATAGGAGAAATAGACTGAAGAAAGGGGAGCCGGAGCGCCGGCCCTCCCGCCGGAGGCGGCGAAAATCAAACTCGGCCGAAAGGCGATTCTCCCGAGGAAGCATTAGTGGACAACGATTTTGCGCCCCTTGAGCCGGCGGCGCTTCAAAACTGCCCGGCCGCCCGGGGAAGAAATCCGTTTTCGAAAGCCGTGGGTGCGCACCCGCTTCCTTTTTTTAGGCTGAAAAGTCCTTTTTGGCATGAGTAATTTTAATACCCTCTAGGTTATAAGATAAGATTCCTCCGGCCAGGCTCACCCTATCCATCGGAATCAATCCCGGGTCAACTATAACACAGTGCCAAAATACTCTTCACCCCCTTGACACGCCTCCCCGACTTCCTCTAGTTATTAACTTGCGTGTATTTTTCCGGCCCATTTTTTGTTGATCCCCGCCCGCTTGCCCAACCAAGTCCGATGAATCTTAAAGAAATTTGGCAAAATGCATTGGTTTTCCTAGAGAGAGACCTTTCCAAAGGAGTAATCGCTACTTTTTTTGGGCCGGCGGAATTGGCCGGACTGGAGGAAGGCACGGCGCGGATCCTCTGTCCGAACCGCTTAGCCCAGGAACAGCTCCGCTCCCGTTATTCTTCCCAACTCACCGAGGCTCTCCGCGCCGCCACCGGCAGCGATTATCAGCTCTCTTTTGAGATTAAACCTTTAAAGACGGAACTGCCGGCCAATTCGGGATCGGAGATTCAACCTTCGCTGTTTCACCACTCACCCCCCAACGGGTTGGCGGTTTCCTACAGTTTTGAAAACTTTGTCGTTGGCCCCTCCAATCAATTGGCGGTGAGCGTCGCCCAAGCAGTCACGGAACAGCCGGGAATGCTGCACAATCCGTTTTTTATCTATTCGGGAGTCGGGTTGGGAAAAACTCACCTCTTGCATGCCATCGGAAACCACATTAAAGAGAAAAAACCGGATGCCCACGTCATCTATGCTTCCGCGGAGCGCTTTACAACCGAGTTCATCCGCTCCATCCAAAACCGGCAGACGGCCGCCAGCTTTCGCCGCAAATTCAGAAGCGTCGATGCTTTGTTGATTGACGATGTCCAGTTCTTCGCCTCCCGCACCGCTTCCCAGGAAGAATTTTTCAACACCTTCAACGAGCTTTACCTTGCCGGCAAACAAATCATTCTCGCCGGCGATCGCCACCCGGCCGAATTCCGGAATGTAGAACAGCGTTTGGTCTCCCGTTTCGCGGGCGGCATGATTACCGATATCCAGGAGCCGGATCTGGATATGCGCCTGCAGATCTTGCGCCGGAAAGCGGCAGCCCAGGAGGCGCAGGTCTCGGAAGAGGTCTTACTAGCGCTGGCCCAACAGTTGGAAGGAAGCATCCGGCAGCTGGAGGGAGCACTCCATCAACTGCTCGCCATTGCCCGAGCCCAAAAAGCTCCGCCGACCGCCGAGCTGCTGAATGCCGTCATTAAGACCGCCGGCCCGGTCCGCCCCTTTGTTACTCCGGCAGAGGTAATCAAGAGTGTCTGCCAGGCCTATCAAATTACCGCCGAACAGCTTTGTTCCGCCCGGCGCTCAAAAGAAATTGTCCTGCCGCGGCAGGTGGCTGCCTACTTGCTGCGGTACATTAATAAAGCTTCGCTGAACCAGATCGGAAAACTTCTAGGCGGGAAAGACCACACCACCATTCTTTACGGATTGAAAAAAATTGATCGGCAGTTGGCCGCCGACGAAATCCTGCGGAATCAGGTAGAATCGGTCCGTGGGGAAATTTTGGGGAAGAATCGTTAAAAAAATAAGAAAGTTAGAAATTTCCCCGGTTTCCCTCAATTCCATCCCTTCTTATCCCCAGGTTTTCCCCAAGAAATTTTTCCGCAATATCAGGAGAGAATTAGAGTTTTCCCCAAGTAAAGTACCGGCTATACTAATACTATTATTCTTTTTTATCATTCTTCTTTTCCCAAACAATCTGGCTAAACATTTCGTTTTACCTCAAAGCTATGTCCTAGGCGTACTGGTAGATTATCTCTCACCGGCGCTTTTCCTAACCGAGATCCTGGTGGGAATCTTACTGATTTTTAGCCTGCCAAACTTTTTCCGGCAGAAAATTTTTCCAGCCGCCAAAAAGTTTCTAGTCCTGGGGGGAGTTTTCCTCGCCGCACTTCTCCCCTCGGTTTGGGGAGGATCATTTGATCTGATTGGCCTCTGGCGCTGGTTGGAGCTCGCGCTTTGGATGGGATTTGGGCTTTGGGTAGCGGTCTTTATCCGCGAAAAAGAGCACCGGAAGATTTTTTCCCTGTTAGGCTGGGCTGTTCTCTGGGTTTCTCTATTGGCCCTCGGCCAATTCTTGTTCCAACGCTCTATTTTTGGCTATTGGTTCCTAGGAGAACCAAATCTCCAGCCCTCTTTGGGGGGAGTCGCTTTAGGAGACTGGGGAGGCAAGGAAGTTTTGCGGGCTTACGGCACTTTTCCGCACCCGAATGTTCTGGGGGGGACCTTGAGCATCATCCTGGTCTGGCTGGCGGCCCGAAAAATGTGGTTTAAGTTTGGGACGGGGTTGGCGGCGGTGGTGGTTTCCCTTTCCCGCATGGCCTGGATTTCCTTGCTGGGAGGAATGGCGGCGACCTTAACGGGCTTGCGCTCCTTTATCCTTTGGAGCGATTTTTCCATTACCCGCCGCTGGGAACTTTTGGGGAGCGCTTGGGAGATGATTAAAAGCTCGCCGTTATTCGGGGTGGGCTTGGGCCAGTTCACCCGGGCCGTTCCCGACTTTGGTTTGCCTTCCGGCCTCTCTTTGTTTGTCCAACCGGTGCACAACGTCGGCGCCCTCATCGCCGCCGAGAGCGGGATTCCAGCCCTTCTCGTCCTTTCCACCATTTTTCTGGCAGCGCTCTGGGAGACCGTCCGCCGTAGGCGCTACCTGCTAACCGTTTCTCTGCTCCAGTTGGGGTTCCTAGCGCTGTTTGACCATTATCTCTATACTCTTCCGCAGGGGCTTTTCCTTTCAAGTTTGATTTTGGGTCTCTCCTTTAGTTATTCTGATTCCTGATGGAAGACTTTCCCGCCTCATCGGCGGGTGGGCCTACCTTACCGAGTCAAGGTGGACCTACCTCGCCCTTAGCCAATTCGACCGGTCCTGCTCCGGCTGGCCCCGCCGTGCCGGCCGCTCCTTCTCCGATTCCGCCCGCGCCGCTGGCAACTCCTTTGTCGCCAGCTCTTCCGCCGGCTCCCGCCTCATCGGCGGGCGGGCCCAGGCCCAGCGTCCCACCCCCCACCGCTTCGCCTTTTCCCCTGACCGGCGGCTCCAAGCCGGCGGCCCTCCCGCCCCCGCCCCTTCCCACCGCCCCACCCCCGATCCCGCCGGCGGGTGCTCCCGCCGGGAACTTGATTGATCGAGTCCGGGGATTGATCCGGCCTCTGCTGATCATTGGAGTATTGGTTTTGGTAGGAGTGTTCGGTTATTCCCTGCTTCAAGGTTTTCTGGGCGGAGGCGGGGAGGTAACCCTAACCTACTGGGGAATCTGGGAAAATCCGGATGTGATTAATCCTCTAATCACTTCCTTCATTGAGGAGTACAAGAGTGAGAATCCTCGGGTTAATCTGACCATCAATTACGAAAAACGCTCTTTCGGGACGCTAGACCAGTACAAGGACACTCTCTTAACCCGCCTCGAACAGGGAAGCGGGCCGGACATTTTTCGCCTGCATAATTCCTGGGTGAGCGATTTCTCGGCCGAGATAGCGCCGCTCCCGCCTGAGGAGTTGTCGGAGCAGGATTATGCGCTCCGCTTTTATCCGGCGGCTCTTTCCGCCGCCAAGATTGGGGCGGAAATCTATGCGATTCCGCTGGAGTACGACGGCTTGGTCCTCTTCTACAACAAGAGCCTCCTGACGGGGGTGGATGTGCCGGAAGAGATTAAGACCTGGGAGGACTTTCGCCGGGAGGCCGTTCGGTTGACAACCTGGCAGAACAACGATGCCAACAAAGGAAAAATCCTCAAATCCGGGGCGGCTTTCGGGACCGCCAACAA
This sequence comes from Patescibacteria group bacterium, assembly GCA_040900215.1. Classification (GTDB taxonomy): domain Bacteria; phylum Patescibacteriota; class WWE3; order 9FT-COMBO-53-11; family 9FT-COMBO-53-11; genus 9FT-COMBO-53-11. The sequence continues at coordinate 28,739 of JBBDZL010000007.1, forward strand.
TATCTCCCACTCCGCCGATATCCTCTCCTTGCTCTTTGCCCAGAGCGAGGTTGATCCGCTGACGGAGCTCAATACCCAAGCGGCGGCCGATGCTCTCACTTTCTACACCAACTTCTCAACGGTTGATCGAGTCTGGGATGAAACTCTACCGTTCTCAATCAACGCCTTTGCCAATGGCCAGGTGGCGATGATCATCGCCCCTTCCTGGCGGGCGCTTGACATCGCCGCCCTTAATCCCGAGATGGAGTTTGCGGCTTCCGCCGTGCCGCAGCTGCCGGCGGCCGCCGAAGGCGGAGTGCACTGGGGGACGTTTTGGATGGAAGGGGTGAGCGCCGATACCGCGCGGAGCGAGATTGCCTGGGCCTTTTTGGAGTATCTCACCCGCGAGGACCAGCAGCGAACCCTCTACGCCGCCGAGGCCCAAACTCGGCCCTTCGGCGAGCCCTACGCCCTTCGTTCGCTGGCCGAATCGCTGGCCGAGCATGAGATCCTCGGCCCGTTGCTCCAAACGGCCCCGGCGGCGGTTTCTTCCAAGACGGTGGATTTATCCGGGAACCAGGCCTACGCGGATACCCTCAAGAGTGCGATCGGCGATGTCCTGTCCGGCGATAAAGCGGTGGACGCTCTGGGGATTGCCCAAACCACGATTGATGAATTGGAAGGAAAACCCCCGCCGGAGGAATAGCTTTTGTGATCACTGACTTTCGCCCCGCCCCCAAACGCCAATTTGACCAGTTCGGCGTA
>JBBDZL010000007.1:29582-35952 GCA_040900215.1 Patescibacteria group bacterium
TGTGATCACTGACTTTCGCCCCGCCCCCAAACGCCAATTTGACCAGTTCGGCGTAACCGAAGAAACTCTCGCCGCTCGGGCCAATTTCTTGGCCGAGCGGGGGTTCCTGACCGATGCCAAAATCCTCTTTTTGGGAGACTACGACCTCACTTCGTTAGCCTGTCTTCCCCTGGCTAAGAACAGCGAGCTCTGGGCGTTGGATATTGACGAAGAAGTCTTGCGGGTGATTCAGCAGCAGGGGAAGGAGGCGGTTAAGACCACCCGGCATGATTTGGGGTTTCCTCTGTCGAAGCGCCTGAAGGCTTCTTTCGATGTAGTTGTCACCGACCCGCCCTACACCCCCGAAGGCGTCGCCCTTTTTCTTTCCCGAGCGCTGGAAGCGCTGACGCGGGGCCAGCGGGCGCGGGTGGCTCTTTCCTACGGTTCGCTGGATCCGGTCCGGGCGCAGGCGGTGCAGGAGAAAATTCTTTCCCATGGAGTGCTGATCGAAGAACTTCGGCCGAAATTCAACGAGTACCTTAACGCTAAAACGATCGGGGACGTCTCGGACCTCTATCTGCTTCGCCCGACCGCCAAGGCCCGCCCGCTCGTCCGCGGGGAATACTCCGGCAAAATTTATACCCACGAATAAACCTGCGGACTATTCGCGGTAAGCGGTAAACTATTTACGATGGAAAAAGTTTTTAATCCGGCGGAAGTCGAAAAGAGGATCTACGAAAAGTGGGAGCGCTCCAGCGCTTTTATCCCTAAGGTCCCTACTAAAAAACAAAACCACCAAACAACTAAACAACCCTTTACCATCATTATGCCCCCGCCCAATGCCAATGATCCTCTCCACATCGGGCATACCCGAGAGGTGGCGACGCAGGATGCCCTCATCCGCTATCACCGCATGAAAGGGGAACCTACCCTCTGGCTTCCCGGGGCGGACCATGCCGGCATCGAAACCCAATTTGTCTTCGAAAAAAAGCTGTCCAAAGAAGGGAAGAGCCGGTCCGATTTTGACCGCAACACTCTCTACCAAATGATTTGGGACTACGTTCAGCAGAATATGCACGTGATGGAAGGCCAGCTGCGGGCGCTGGGCGCCTCTTGCGATTGGACCCGCTTCAAGTTCACCCTCGATCCGGAGATCGTTAAGATCGTTTACCGAACTTTCCAGAAGCTTCATGAGGACGGACTGGTCTATCGTGGTGAGCGGATCGTGAATTACTGCCCGCGCTGCGAGACCGCCTATTCCCAGCTGGAAGTGGACTCGGTGGAGCGTGATGATCAGCTCTACTATTTGGATTACGGTCCCGTCACGATTGCGACGACTCGTCCCGAAACAATCTTTGCCGATGTGGCGGTGGCGGTGAACCCCAAGGACAAGAAATACAAGGATTTGATCGGTAAAACTGCGATAGTACCGATCGTCAACCGCGAAGTTCCCATCATCGCCGATGAGCTGGTCGATCCCGATTTTGGCACCGGAGCGCTTAAGATTACTCCCGGCCACGACCCGACCGATTTTGAGATCGGCCGGAAGCACGATCTTCCTCCGATCTCCGTGATCGATAAGAAAGGAAGGATGATCAATGTCCCCGAGGCCTACCTGGGACTTAAACCCGAGGCGGCGCGCGATCAGGTGGTGGCCGACCTTGAGAATAAGGGCAAGACAAAAAAGACTGAAAAGCTCCATCACGTAGTCGGAGTGTGCTACAAGCACAAAACGCCACTGGAGCCCCTTCTTCATGAACAGTGGTTTCTTAAGGTAGAGCCGCTGGTGAAAAAATCTCTCGCTGCCATGGATAAAGGAGAGGTGAAATTCACCGCCCCCCGTTTCGAAAAGACGGCCCGTCATTGGTACGAAAACCTGCGGGATTGGAACATCAGCCGCCAGATCGTCTGGGGGATTAGGATTCCGGCCTGGCGCTGTGAAAAGTGCGGCGAGTGGGCCGTGACTGAAGGAGAGACACCCGAAAGGTGTAACAAGTGCCAGGGTAAAAATTTAGTTCAAGATCCAGACACTTTTGACACTTGGTTCTCCTCCGGCCAGTGGCCTTTTGCCACGCTTCAAACCGCGCAGAAGGGTGATTTTGAATACTTCTACCCGACTTCGGTCATGGATCCGGCCTATGACATCCTCCCGTTTTGGGTGATCCGAATGCTTATGCTCGGCCTCTACGCCACCGGCGAAGTTCCCTTCCGGACGGTGCTGCTGCATGGGCTGGTGCGCGACAAAGAAGGCCAAAAGATCAGCAAATCCAAAGGGAACGTGATTGATCCGATTGAGATGGTTCAAAAATACGGGGCCGATGCCCTGCGGGTCGCTACCATCTGGGGAGCACTGGTTGAAAACGACAATTCCCTTTCCGAGGACAACGTCCGCGGCCAGCGCAATTTCGCCAATAAGATTTGGAACATTGCGCGCTTTGTCCTAATGGAAAAGCGCGATCTAAAGTCTAAGATCTCAGATCTAAAATCTTCAAACGAGGATGACCGGCAGATCCTCAGAGAATTGGATTCTACAATCCAAATAGTCACCAAGGCGCTGGATGCCTATCGCCTGAACGAGGCGGTGGAGGAGCTCTATGAATTCGTTTGGCACAAGCTGGCCGATGTTTATCTTGAGAAAACCAAGTCCCGCCGAGCGGAAGCCCAGCCGATACTGGAGTTCGTGCTAAAGGATTCGCTGAAGCTGCTCCATCCTTTTATGCCTTTTGTGACTGAAGCGACTTGGGAGGAGTTGGGAGAAAAAGAAATGTTGATTAGTTCCCCTTGGCCAGCGGCGAAATAACCGATGCTAAATGGGTTTGAACCGGTCGAGATAATCCTATTTTTGGTTTTCGCTTTCCTGGCCGAGATTATCGGGACGCTGGCGGGGTTCGGTTCCTCCACGGTCTTGGTGCCGATCACGGCGCTTTTTATTGATGTCAAAACGGCGATTGCGGTGGTCGGCCTCTTTCACTTCTTCGGCCAAGTGGTGGACCTTTTTCTTTGGGGGAAGTACATCAATTGGCGGATCACCGCCCTCTTCGCGAGCCTGGGGGTGCTTTTCTCTTTCTTGGGAGCGGCGCTGATCACGGTCCTGCCCTCCCAAACGGTGCTGCTGATTTTGGGGGTGTTCCTGGTGGTCTATGCCGCCACCTCGCTCTGGGGGAGAAAAATGGCTCTGCCCAAAAACAATCTTTCGATTCTTTCAATGGGCGGGGCGGTAGGATTTCTGGCCGGATTGACCGGAACCGCCGGGGCGATGCGGACCGCTTTTCTTTCGACCCTGGGACTGGCCAAGGAGCATTTCATCGGAACCTCCAACGCCATTGCTTTCTTCGTTGACTTTACCCGGGTGGCGGTCTACGCCGGCGGGGGGATCCTGAAGTTTGACCTGCCGTTTTGGCTGGCGGTGCTGGGGGTTTCAATCGCCGGGAGTTTGGTTGGCCGGAAACTGGTTTTGAAGATTAAGGAGAAAACTTTCTACCGAATTGTTTACTTCGCGCTGCTTCTCGCGGGGATCAAGTTTATCTTGGGGTAATCCTACTACTCTTATTTTCCTTCCGGCTTCTCGGTGGGAGCTCCCTTTTGGGTTTCGCCTTCCTCAGTGGTGGGTTGGCCTTCACCCTCCGGCTTCTCTTCGATCGCTTCCACGCCGGCGACCGCTTCCGCCTCAGTGACCGGTACTTCCTCGGCCTCTTCCTCCTGCGGGAAATCAATCTTGACGACCAGTTCCTCCGGCTCGTGGCCGACGATGGTGACTTTGGAGAAATCAAGGGGAAGTTCCTTAATGGCGATGCCGGTGCCGACCTCGGTTAGTTCGGAAATGTCTACCCCAATCTTCGCCGGCAGGTCTTGGGGGAAACATTCCACCTCCAGTTCGTCGAGGAGGGTGAGCAGGACTCCTTCTCCGGCTTTGACCGGGGTGGATTCGCCGATGACCTCGACCGGAACGGTGGCGGTGATCTTTTCGCCGGCTTCGATTCGGCGCAGGTCGGCGTGGAGAAGCTTGCCGAAGGGATCGCGCTGGACATCGGTGATTAGGATTTTTTCTTTTTTACCTCCTAGGTCCAGGTCCAAGAGAGTAGACTCGCCGGCCTGCTCGTAGACGCGGCGAAAGATATTTAGGTCCAGCTCGACCGGGGTGGCGCCCTCTTCGCCGCCGAAAAGCACCGCCGGCAAAGTTCCCCCGCGGCGCAGGGTCTTAACCTTCTTCCCCAAAATTTTTCTCTTTTCGGCCTTAAGCTCCATTGCTGAAAGATTTTAACATGCCCGGACAACGCCCTCGTCCCGTCGGACTGCGGGATGTCCCTTAAAAGCACGTCGCCTGTGCGCCTGCTGTTTAAATAAAAATCGCCCCACCTTGTTGGGCATCAAACCAAGGTGGGGCCGATCTACTGTAGGTGTTTCTCCACGGCGGTGAGGATCTGCCGATCAACTTCCGCCTCATTCTTCTCGCCGTCGATGCGGACGCGGGCGATCCTCTCCTTCAAGAAATAGATCGCCGGCCGGGTTCGTTCTTCGAACTCCTTGATCCGGGTGTCCATCTGAGCGGCTTTCCACTTCTCCTCCTCCTGGGTTCCCGGCTTGGGGAGCGGCTGGCCGCAGTTCGGGCAGGGCTGCCCTCCTTGTTCCAGGTGAGCCGGGTAGCGGCAGGCCTTGTTGGCGCAGGCGATTCGAGTGAGACTGCGCTCGCGGGCGGTCTTCGAAGAAACTTCGATCTCGATCACCAGCAGCCGCTCCCGGCCGTAGCACTCCTCCAAGAGCGGCAGAATCGTCTGGGCCTCATAGAGCGTGCGGGGGGAGCCGGAGAAGATCACGCCCTGCTTCCGTCCCGAGTAGAAGCGGATCCGTTCCGCCACCAGCCCGGCGACCCACTCCGGGGTGTTGAGCTTCCCGCCGAAGTAGATCTTTTCCTGCTCCTGGATGAGCGGGTCATCGGCAAAGTGGGGATCGGTGATCCGCCGGTAGATCTCGCCGCCGGTGTCGAAGTGGACAAAGTTCGGAAACCGTTCGGCGAGTTGAAAAGCCTGCGTCCCTTTGCCTGCACCGGGCAAACCCATCAGCATGATTGCGCCTGGGGCCATTGTTGTCACCTCTCCTTGATCTCGATTTGGAACTCGAGATCCTGGGTTAAATTCCCTTCAAAGATAAGCTTATCATCAACCTTTTGCAAATCCGGAGATTGGGCCTCATGCCCGAACGGTTCTTCGAACTCGAAGCGGAAAGCATCCTCGGTTGTGCCGGGCTGTTTTTGGACCAGCAAGGAGTAGTCGGTGAAGCCGTTGATGTTTGAGGGCAAGTCGTAGATGAGGGTCAGTGTTTTTTCGCTTTGAGGAGGAACCGTGATGTAGGTTTCGATTTTGTAGGGAAGGGAGAAAAGAGTCTTTCCCTCTGATGCTCCGGCCAAAAAGTTTTTTAGGACGTTGGTATCGTCTCGTTGGGCGCTAATCAATTTTGATCCAAGGGGAGCCAGAACAGCAGTCTTGTTGCGATAATCTCCTCCCGGCCAGGCCTCAGTTCCCTCGTTTTTCCAGGTAATCTTAAGCTCCGCCTGCAAGGCTCCTTCCCGATTGGTGTTATAGACCCGGTAGGAAATGGAGCGCTTGATCCAAACCGTTCCTTTGGTGCCGGCGTTATGGTCATAAGGATAGAGATAATCCTTGTTCGCTTCCCGAATCCTCCCGGCAAAATTGCTCTCCAGGGCGGCGAGGTAGATTTCGGGGTTGTCGAAGTAAAGGAGAAGCACCTTTTCTTTTAGGTTCTCCCAGGCCAACTGCGCTACCTCCGGATACTTTTCCCGGCCGATGCCAAATAGCTGATTGAGGATCCCTTCCCCTAGGGCTTGGATGAACCGCTTCTTTTTGTCTGTTCCGGGGAAAAAGTCGGTTTCGACCTCGCGGGTGGTGACCTCGAAGAAGTTTTCAGCGTTGATCTCCTGATCGGCGAAGTCGGTGAGCATAAACGGGCCGGTAATTTTGAGTAAGTCCTGGGCGAGGTGGAGATCAATTCCGACCACCCCCTGCACCCCTTTGCCAGTCCCGCTTAGAAAAGTGTTAGCGATTGCTTGAGCGTTATCTCTAAAATCGGGCCGCAGAGAGAACGCTCCTGAAGTAGTTCTTGCTCCCAATGTGGGGGAAATATGGAGAAAATCGCTCTCGTTGTAAAACTTCAATTCCTTGATCGCACCGTTCTGAAGCTGGAGATGAGCGAATGTTCCCATCCGCCCGCCGCCGGGGTGAATCTCAGCCGAGTTGAGAAAGAGAAGCAAGTAGTTTTGCTCTCCTTGGTAACCCAGCAGATTCGGCAAGCTGCGGGCCAATGGTTCGCCGAACTCCACCATCTTCAACCCTTCCTTCAGTAACGGCTCCAGCGCCGTGCGGAACGATCGCCAGAG
>JBBDZL010000007.1:36052-39133 GCA_040900215.1 Patescibacteria group bacterium
ATGATCCGGCCCACCCTCCCGAAGCTGTCCGCCGCCCCGGCGACCGCCCCCGCCGCCCGTTCGAATTCTCCCCGCCCAAGCAAGGATCTAGCTCTCCCGAGTTGGAGAGCGCCCCAGGCGGCGCTCCCGCCCAGGTAGAGAGCCGGCGAAAGAATGATCAGCAGCCCAGCGAGAGCAATAGTCAGGCGGCGGGAGAATTGCGGGAGCGGTATTCTCAATTGCGGAATTTTGATAAGAGGCGCCCGCAGGCGGGGGAGTTTCCAGCCGCCGGTTCGAGGAGGAGGCGGGGCGGTCTTTAGAAAAGCGACGATCCCATCGTGGAAGGGAACCTTGATTCGGAACTCCGGCAGGGGTTTTCCGGCAACTTTCTCTTCCTCGCCCGCCGCCGCTAAGCCGCGGTGGAAAATCATCTCGTGCCGCCCGCCGCCCAGGTCATAGAGCAGCTTGGCAATGGCCTCAGAGGTGATCGGGATGGAGGGAGCGAGGGCGTAGATCTCTCCGCTTTTGGCTTGGGTAAGGGCGAGGACCAATCCTTCAACCGCATCATCGACAGATAGGTAATAATCGCTGTCGGCCCCGCCGCCGTAGAGGGTGAGAATGTTGCCTTGGGAAAATTCGTTGATCAGGTGGCCCAGCGCTCCCGAATCGGCGGCGGGAACTCCCGGACCGAAGAGGCGCCCCAGGTTGAGGATGGCCGCTTCCACCTCCCCCCGCTTGATTGTTTCCTCAATAAGGGTTTGGGCAAAACGGAAGGCCTCGGTGTAGAGGCGGCCAGCCAGGCGCCAGCCGACCAGAAACAAGCGGCTCCGGTCATGACGAGCCTTGTTCAACAATAGACGAGTTCCTTCGGCGGTCTGGGCGGGGTCGGAGGCGAGCTGGAAGATAACGTCGTAGCGAGCTTTGGGGGGAACGCCTTCCGGAAGAACAGAGGCTTGATGCCCTCCTTGGAGGAGTGCCGCTTTTAGCTTCTTCGTTAAATTTACGTCCCCGTAGGCCAGTAGAATGTGCATTTCTTTCTCTCCCTAAGCCCATTTTAACTGATATATAATCGGTCTGATATGCGCCTCTTTCTTTTTACCGACGGAGCTTCCCGCGGCAACCCCGGCCCGGCCGGGGCGGGAATTGTTCTCAAAGACGAAAAGGGGGCGGTTTTACTGGAGTCTCACCAATTTCTGGGGCGAATGACCAACAACGAAGCCGAGTACCGAGCGTTGCTATTTGGGTTAGCGAAAGCGGCTGGACTAGCGGCGGAAAAAGAACTGGTGGTCTTAATGGATTCGGAGTTGGTAGTTTCCCAACTTAAAGGGGTCTATCGGATGAAAGCTCCCCACCTTCGGGAGCTTCTTTTGGAGGCCCGCATCCGGGAAAAGCCGTTTGGAAAAGTGGTCTACCAGCTGATCCCGCGCGCCAAGAATGCCCGCGCCGATGCGCTGGCCAACGAGGCGTTGGACAAAAAATGACATCGTTGGAGGAATCCGTCATCAAGACCTTATGCTATCGCGATTTGTTCGATTACCCCCTGACCGAAGAGGAAATGGCCGAGTTTCTGGTTGACGAATCCGCCCGCCCCCAAGAACTACAGCAGGCGCTAGCGCGTTTGGTGGCAGAAGGGAAGGTTGTCCAAAACAAAGGCCTCCATTTCCTGCCGGGGCGGGAGAAGATCGCCGCCATCCGCCGCCAGCGGGAGCTGGTCAGCGAGCGCAAATACGCCCGAGCGCTGAAATCGGCGCAGGTTCTCCGATACCTTCCTTGGATTCGAGCAGTATTTATCACCGGGGCATTAGCCGCCGGCAACGCCGAAAAAGAGGCCGATCTGGATTTTATGATCGTCACCCGCCGGAACCGGGTTTGGCTGACCCGTTTGACGGTTTACCTGCTCTTTTCAGTATTGGGCTGGAAGCGGCCGCGGGGGGTGGAGGAGGCGCCTGACCGAATCTGCCTGAATATGTTTTTGGCCGAGGATGCGCTGGCGGTGCCGGACGAGGAGCGGAACCTCTTCACCGCCCACGAAGTGGCGCTGGCCCGTCCGCTCTGGGCGAAAGATTTCCTGCACCAGCGTTTTTTGGGCGAAAACGCTTGGGTAAAAAAATTCCTTCCTAATTTGAAAATCCCGACCGTTAAAATCCCGGCGGCCGGCCCATCTCCTCGTCTAGTCGTTATCCTCCGAAAAGTCCTCGATCTGGCCGATTGGATATTCCATCGGCTCCAGCTCCTTTACATGCGCAGCCGGAGAACCCGGGAAGTAGTGGAACGGAATCGGATTCTCTTCCATCCGGTGGACCTTTCCAAGGATATTCTTCCCGCCTATCGGGTAAAGCTTTATGCTCAGCTCCATCGCAACCCTGATTACAAATGAATTATTAAAAAGTTGATCCTCGCAGCTTTTGGTGTTACCTTATAACCAATAAATCAAAAAGGAGGAGTGAGATGCCCGACATTCGGTTGATTCTTCATCGGCAGGAGTCCTACGCTCTTTTGGTGGCGACTGAGATGGTTCGGCAGATGTTCGGCGAGGAGGACGGAGGGATTCCCCTGATTTCCCAAGTTCGGCCGATCGCCGACAACCGGGATTACACCCAGATGGATTTCGTCTTTGAGGCCGCCGAGAGCGATTGGGTGGCGAAGGTGCGGGTGAACGCTGGAGACATTTGGCCTAAAGAGGGAACCGTTCTCCTCATCCGAGTGGACATCGGCGCCGGGGGCTCGGAGTACGCTTTCCGGCTGGAGGGCCGCCCGGACTTTCCGGTGGTGCGCTTTCCCTCCCTGAAGGTAGGCGGGTGATGGACGGGACCCAGCTTTACGAGGAGACCCGCCGTTCTCTGCTGTTGGTTCACGACATGCTCTCGAGCTGCCACGCGCGGATCGAACGTTCCAGAGCAGAATTGGAAGGCCCGGAGATCTTCAACAGCGGCCTCTCCAAGGTCAGTTCGCGGGCGCGGATGGCAATGGAAAGCCTCGCCGAGGCGCTTGGGATTCTGGAGATGTGGGAGCGGGAGCGCGCTGGCCCAAGCGATCCCCACGAGCCTGATGACGAGATTGATTCGCCCGCTTGAGGTTTACCTCGAGCGGGTTTTTCTTTTT
>JBBDZL010000007.1:39233-41172 GCA_040900215.1 Patescibacteria group bacterium
GCAAGCCCCTGCCCAAAGTTTGCCCTCGGGCTCGGAGGGGCGCCACATGGAAATATGAAAATTAAGGTCAGACCTCTTTCAGACAATATATTAATTAAACCTTTCGAGCGGGAGCAGGCGCTTCCGTCCGGCATTGTGATCCCCGATACCGCCAAAGAGAAACCCCAAGAGGGGGAAGTTGTGGCGGTCGGTCCCGGCAAACTCGACCACGGCGAGCTGGTGAAGCCAGAAGTCAAGGTCGGCGACCACGTCCTCTACAAACGCTACGGCGGGGATGAAATTAAGGATGAGGAAGGGAAGGAATACCTGATGGTGAGTGCGGAGGATATCCTCGCCGTCATTGAGAAATAAAATGGCTAAACAAATCGTCTACGCGGAAGAAGCCCGCGAAAAAATGAAGGCCGGGATCGACAAGCTTGCCCGGGCGGTGGTAACTACCTTGGGACCGAAGGGCCGAAATGTGGCGATCGATAAGAAGTACGGAGCGCCGAACGTCGTCCACGACGGCGTGACCGTCGCCAAGGAAATTGAGCTGGCAGACCCGTTTGAAAACATGGGCGCCCAGCTGGTGCAGGAAGCGGCTTCCAAGACCAACGACGTCGCCGGCGACGGCACCACCACCGCCACCCTTCTTGCTCAGCAGATCATCACCGAAGGAATGAAGGCGATCGCGGCCGGGGCGAATCCGATGCTCCTCAAGCGCGGGATTGAAGAAGCGGCCGGATTGGTAGTCGGGGAGGTCAAAAAGATGTCAAAGAAGATTAAGACCAAAGAGGAGAAAGCCCAGATTGCGACCATCTCCGCCCAGGATCCGACGATCGGGACGCTGATTGCCGAGGCCTTTGAAAAGGTGGGCGACGATGGAGTCGTGACGGTCGAGGAGGGAAAGGGAATGGAAACGGCAGTGGAATACAAGGACGGGATGGTTCTCGATAAGGGTTATGCCTCTCCCTACTTCATTACCGATTCCGAACGGTTGGAAGCGGTGGTCGAAAACCCTCATATCTTGGTCACCGATGCCAAGCTCTCCGCGATGAACGATCTCCTCCCGCTGTTGGAGGGAGTTGTAAAAGTTTCCAAAGACTTGGTTTTCATCTCCGACGATATCGACGGGGAAGCATTGGCGACTCTGATCGTCAACAAACTGCGCGGGACGATCAATGTGATTGCGATTAAGGCCCCCGGCTTTGGCGACCGCCGAAAAGAGATGCTGCAGGATATTGCCGCTCTCACCGGCGCCACCTTTGTTTCCGAGGAGACCGGCCGCAAGCTGGATTCGGTGACGGTGGAGGATCTCGGTTCGGCCGATCGGGTGATCGCCGGTAAAGAGGAATCGATCATTATCGGTGGGAAGGGCAAGAAAGTTGATATCAACGCCCGGATTGAAGCGCTCAAAAAGCAGATCGGGAAAGCTGATTCCGACTACGATAAAGAGAAGCTTGAGGAGCGGCTCGCAAAACTCTCCGGCGGAGTAGCGGTAGTTTCGGTGGGGGCGGCGACCGAAGTTGAGATGAAGGAAAAGAAGCACCGCGTCACCGACGCTTACGAAGCAACTCGAGCGGCGCTGGAAGAAGGAGTGGTCGTGGGTGGCGGGGTAGCGCTGCTGCGGGCCCGCCACATTTTGGAGAAAGCCCCCCAGAAGGGAGACATTGAGACCGGTTACAAGATTGTCCACGACGCGCTCGACAAGCCGGCCCGGGCGATCGTTGCCAACGCAGGGGCCGATGCCGGCTACGTCGTCGCTGAGATTGAGAAAAAGGCCGGGGCGGAGGCGGCCACTTACGGTTGGGACGCTCTCAATGGCGAATTCGGCGACCTGGTCAAGAAGGGAATTATTGATCCGGCGAAGGTGACTCGTTCCGCCCTTCAGAACGCCTCCTCCGTGGCGGTGATGGTTCTGACCACCGAAGCCCTGATCACCGATCTTCCCGAGAAGAAT
>JBBDZL010000008.1:0-11040 GCA_040900215.1 Patescibacteria group bacterium
TGGAGGTGCGGGGGGGAGTCGAACCCCCGTGAGACGCTCTGCAGGCGCCTGCCTAACCGCTCGGCCACCGCACCGCGATCGCTCAGAAATCTGGTCTCTCGGAAACAGCTATCTCCATCTGCTGAATGGAGCGCTTCGCCCTCGCCCCGTCGGGCTGCGGGATGTTCCTCAAAACCAATTTCCCCACTCTTACATATTTTATCATCGCCGCCTCTCTCTTCTGATAAACTGGGGTTGATGAAGAAAGTTAAGGGGTTACTGATCTTTCTGCTGGTGGCGGTTTTGGTTTATGCCGTTTTCTTAAGCGGTGCGGTGGGTAAGAATGCCGCCCTCTCCGTTTCCTCCGAACCATCCGGTCAAACGGTTCTGCTGGATAACGTCGAGGTTGGGACTACCCCCTACCTCTCCGACCAGCTGGAGGCCGGCAACCCGATCTTAAGCTTCGGCAATTTCACCCAGAAGGTTCGCCTCACCGCCGGAGCGCTAACGGTGGTGGATTGGACTCTGGGACCTTCCGAGTCGTTCTCGGGCGGACAGATCGCTTGGTTCTCCGATTCTTCCACCGGCAGCGAACTGGTAGTGATCAGCCGGCCCACCGCGGAGGTCTTTCTGAATGGAGAGTCGCTGGGGGATTCGCCTCTATCCAAGCCCCTTGATCCGGCAGAGTACGACTTGGAGATTAAGAAAGACGGCTATTTCCCGCTCAAGGTCAAGGTGGCGGTGAAAGAGGGTTTCCGCCTCAACATCTCCGCCAATTTAGCGCTCAACCCTTTCCCGGATGAGCCGAAGAAGCTCTCCTCGCCTCACACCAGCCTAACGGTTTGGGATCTTTCCTCTTCCTCCTCGGTTCTTTCTGCCGATCCGGCGGGCTGGGTCGCGGGGGCGGTTTTTTGGATGTCACGCATCGAGGAGCCGGCGGCTTACGACTTCTTCTTAACGAACGGGGGAAAGATCTACGATGCGACGGGGTCGGAGGTTTCCCTAACTTCCCTCACCCAGATTTCGGATCCAAAGACCATCGGCTATCTGGGCGAAGATCCCGGCAAAATGGCTTCAGCCGCTTCTACTGCGCTTAGCTCGCTGGCATCTCGGATTTACCCCGCTCCAGCGAAGGTCCAGATCCTGGACACTCCGATCGGCTACCTTCGGGTCCGCTCCGGCCCGGGGACGAGCTACAGCCAGATCGGCCAAGCGTCCGTCGGGAGCAAGTATGACTACCTTGGCCAAAGCGGGGATTGGTATAAAATCGATTTCAACGGAAAAGAGGGCTGGGTTTCGAAAGACTATTCGAAGAAACTCTAGATAAGATAGAGGATAGCGAAGGTCGCCAAGATCCAGGCCACCACCGTTCCTAGGATCGGCAAATCGGTCAGGATTACTTTCTCCGGCGATTCCCCTTCTTTCTTTTCATAAATGATGTAGAGGTAGCGGGCGACTCCGTAGAGAACGAGGGGGACGGTGAAGAGCATCCATTTGGGCGAGGAGAGCGTTTCCGGCAGGAGATCCTCAAAGAATTTCGAACCGCTGGGGGAATTTTGGAAGGTGAAGATGGAGTAGGCCAGAGTGGTGTAGGTGGCCGACATGGCGATCATCGAATCTAGCAGCGTGTCGGGGTAGTGGCGGAGAGTCTCCCTGGTGAGCAGGCGTTGGTGGAGTTTTGAAAGAAGGGTCCGCTCGCTTCGCCTTTTTCCAAAAGCTAAGAGAAGGGAAAGTCCGATGGTCGCTAGGATTAGCCAGGAGGAGATGGGCGTCGGCAGGACAAAAGCCCCGGCGTAGACTCGGAGGACAAAGGCCGCCGCTACCCAGAGCGCATCCACGATGATCACATTTCTAATCCAGAGGCTGTAGGCCAGCTGGAGGGCGATGAAAGCGATCGCGGTTCCCAGGAAATATCGGTTGAAGTTCTCTGCCACAAACAAGAGGGTGCCGATGGCTAAGACCGCCGCCGTGGTACGGGCGGCCCATTCCGAGAAGCGGCCGGAAGCAATCGGCCGGTGCTTTTTAATCGGATGGCGCCGATCCTTCTCTTGGTCAATCACATCGTTGAAGATATAGGCGGAAGAAGAAAGCAGGCAGAAGACAACAAAGGCGGTGAGCAGACGCGACAGGACGCCGGCATCCAGGATCACGGTTCCGAAGAAGGGCGCTGCAAACAGCGCCAGGTTTTTTAGCCACTGCCGCGGGCGGGCGCTCGCGATGACGTTTTTCAGATAGCGGTATAACATCTTTGCTTGGCAGGTTTCTTTCCCATTATAATACTCCCGTGCTATTAACTCCTCATACGGCGGTAGGCATTGCAATTGGAGCTGCGATCCCTAATCCGATCATTTCGGTTCCGTTATCTTTTCTCTCCCATTTTGCGCTGGACCTGGTTCCGCACTGGGACAACCTGGGGTTGGGAGAGATTGCTCGCAGCTCCCGCCCGTTGAAAACCCGGGCTTTCAAGCTGATGCTGCTGGACGGGTTGACCGCCCTCTCGCTGCTGCTTTTCTTCCTCTACTGGGCGATGCCCGATTACGGGGTGGGGATGACGATCGCAACTAGTGCGCTGGCGGCTAATCTGCCGGACCTCTTTTATCTGCCGCTCCTATTCGGAAAAAGAAAACCCGGGTGGGCGCTCTGGGTAGCCCGGCTGCAGAAGCGGGTACAGGCTAACTCGGCGGCACCGATGGCGTTCGGCCTTTCGATCCAGCTTTTCGCAACAGCCGTTGGTTCACTAATAGCGCGCCAAGAAATACTAATCCGACTGCCGCAAATTTGGCAGATCCTTTAAGCACAATCGCCGCCGCGGCGAGCGCTCCCACCACCACCCACTCCATGAACACAATTTTCGGATGGTTGATTCCGGCCCGCATCAGCCGGTGATGCAAATGTTTTTGGTCGCCCGCAAAAGGCGATTTTCCGGATCGGAGCCGAGAGACAATTACCAAAAAAGCATCAATGATCGGAATGGCTAGGATCAGGATTGCGGTCCCGGTCTTGGCGCCGGAGAAGATTGAGAGAACCGCCAACAGGAAACCGAGAAGAAATGCCCCCCCGCCCAGGTAAATCTTGGCCGGATAGGCGTTAAGGGGGAGGAACCCGATCAGCGTCCCGGCCAAAATGATTCCTAGGAGAGCACTGGCGGGAGTCCCAAGGAGGAGGGAGGTCGTGACGATCGCCAGCGAAGCGATGGTCCCGATCCCGGCCGCTAAACCGTCCAGCCCGTCCAGCCAATCCACCACATTAATCAGCGCAAAGATCCAGCCGACGGTGATCGCCTCGCTAAGATAGGAAATCTTTTCGAAATTCAGGTATTGGGGGGAGAGGTAGGGCCAGAGCGGGTTGCCGATGTAATCGATCTTGATCCCGCCCCAAACCACCGCCCCGCCGGCCAGGAGGTGGCCCAGTCCCTGCAGCCAGAACGGCAGAGGACGGATGTCGTCTACGGTTTGAACCAGGGTGATAATCCCCGCGCCCAAGAGCAATCCTTTCAGTGCCGGGTCAAAGGGAAAGAAGATCAGCGCCGCCGCCCCGAAGACCAAGAACAGGGGGAGAGCTCCCAAGCGCGGGATCGGCCTCACCTCCGGATATGGGCCGTGAGGGCGATCAAAGAGCCGCAGGCGGCGGGCCAAGAACAGTGTTCCCAGGGTAGCTAGGAATCCTAAAAATAGCGCCGTGCCAAAAGGCAAGAGCAAAGGGGAGAGCAGCTCTTCCGGCGCCGACCCCGGGAGAGGGAAAATCCGCAGAATCCTGATCAGCGACCAAGTCAGGAGGGCCGAAACCAGGATGGACAAAAAGGCCGGGAAGAGGGCGGCGGCTTCCTCCCGCTTTCGCAGCAGAAGTTCCGAGACTCCGGCGTTGACGGCCAGGAAGAAAATTGCCAGAGCGGGAACGAGAGCTAGCAGGGGCTTTCCGGCAAGGCCGGTTTCGGTGGTGAATATCAGCGAGACCTGCGGCGGCAGGGATCCGTAGGAAAAGAGGAGGGCGAAGGCGCCGACCGCAACCAAGAAAGCGGAAATTCCCCAAAAAACCAAGAGGAGCGGTTGGCGGGAAAGGAGTAGTTTTTGGTCCGAAACCAAAGATTTAAGCCACATTTTTGGCGCGCATCTTGGGCGTCGGCCAGAACTCCAGCCGCTTCCCGAACATCAGTCGCGTTTGGGCGTCCAGGTAGGGTAGGAAGTTGTAAATCAAAAGGTTGATGACTATCAGTGGACCTTCGAGCCAAATCCAAAGCTTTTTCCACCACGGCCAATGGCGGGGGGGAGCAAGGGTGATCTTCTGGCGGTAGATCGAGATCGGCAACATGAGGGCCAGGGTGGAAGTCAGCACCGTTCCCGAGATTCGGGGGAGGAGGTAGCCCAGCGAGGTGAGTTTAATCTCCGGGTTGACCAGCGCGAGGGCGCTGAATCCGAAGGTGATCATAAAAGCGAGGGTGTACCAGATCGCGAACCTCTCGATCAGGTGGTAGGTCTTGGAGAGCTTTAGTCCCAAGGGGATCTTGGTGGTGAGGAAGCCCTTCATCGCGATCGGAAAGATAACGATTCCCCAGCCCCAGCGGAGGAGCTGCTTGTACTGGGCGATGTGGGTCTTGAACAGGTTCTTGTCCTGAACGGCGTCAGCGTAGACCGGTATATAAAAGTGGGCGCCGTCGAACTTTCCCTCCTTTTTGAGAAAAGCGTTCCAATAGAAAGTGGTGTCATCGACCCCGATCGCCGGGTTCCAAAAGCCGGCCTTGATTACGGTCGGAAGCGCAACCGAGTAGCAGGACCAAGTGTCTTTGTATTGGGGTTCGACCACCCAAGAGGAGAGCACCGCCAGCGAGAGGGAGTTGGCCTGGATCCGCATCAGCGGAGGCACATCCCAGAGATTGTTGTCGAAGAGGTAGAGGGCGGTTTGGAAGAACTTGTCCAGCCGGTTCGGTTCGGTTAGAAAGGAGTGGGAAAGGCGCGGCAGGTACTGGGGGTGGAAGCGCATGTCGGCGTCCAAGGTGGTCAGGAGAAAGTCATTGACATCCATTCCGAGATTCTTGATCTCTTTGAGGGCGTGCTTCGCCGCCCAGGTCCGGTTCGCCGCCGCCCCGACCGCTTCCCCGGGGAGGCCGTAGGGATGGGCGGTCGTCCAGACCGTTCCGAGCTTTTTACCGAATTTCCGCTTGATTCTCTCGATGTCTTTGAGGACCCGCGAGGCATACTTTTCCTCCGCCGAAAAAGAGATAAAGACGCGGTCCTTGGGATACTTCTGGGCGGCGAGGGAGGCAAAAGATTCCTCTAAAACCTCGTAGGGCTCGTTGACCGCGGGAATGATGATCAGGTGCTTGAGCCGATCGTAGCCCCAAAGGCCCTGGACCTTCTCCGACCAGTCCACCGCTAGTTCGGCCTGGTAGCGGCGGTAGCCGATCGAAATACCGAACAAATGGATCAGGGCGCGATAGCCCCAGTAGGTGATTAGGAAGGTAATAAAGAAAGCGACCGCCAAGGGAGCAATTCTCCCCAGCCAGAGTGGGGAAAGAATCACCGACCAGGTGATCACCCCCGGCAGAATTTCAAAGAGGCGCTGAAAAAAACGGTCGTACCTTTCGACCAATCTTTTAACCATCGTCTAATATTCTATCCTAGTCTAGGAAACAGGGGAGTCGCGGGCTTGATTCTGCCGGTGAACTGCTTCCGGATTCTCTCCGCGGTTTCGGGGAGGAAGGGTTCTAGAAGAGCTGCGTGTTCCAACAGCTGAGGAACCAGGAAAATGAGGTGTTTGTCCAGGGCTTCCCCCTTCTCTTCCCAAGGTTTATTCATGTTGATGTAGGCGTCTAGCTGCTTCAATCCTTTCCAGATGTAACCCAGAGCTTCATCGAAGTGAAATTTTTCGATGAAAACTCTCAGATCGTTACTGGAGCCAGTACTGGCCAGTTTATCCAAGCTGTCCAAATTTCGTCCTTCGGCCAGCTTCGCTACCCGCGAAACCAAATTTCCCAAGCCGTTAGCGAGGTCCGCATTGTAAGTTTCTTTAATTTTTTCGTCGCTGATATCCGCATCCTCCCGCTGGGGCCCAAATTTAATTAAGTAGTAACGAATTGGATCAACCCCGAATTTTTCCACTAACTCAGTCGGGCGGATGACATTGCCAAGAGTTTTACTGATTTTATTTCCTGCAAGAGAAAGAAAGCCGTGGGCGTAGATTGTTTTGGGTAGTTCGTACCCGGCGCTTTTGAGCATCGCCGGCCAGAGAAGAGCGTGCCAGCGCAGATTATCCTTACCCAGGATATGAACATCGGCCGGCCAGAAATCCGGGGCCCCGCTAATGTAGTTGATGAGCGCGTCGAACCAGACGTAAATGACTTGGCTATGGTCACCGGGAACGGGGATTCCCCAGCTCACCTTTTCCTTCTGCCGTGAAATAGTGATGTCCTCCAAACCTTGTTCCAAGAAAGAGATTATCTCTCTACGCCGGCCCTCGGGCTGGATAAATTGGGGGTTTTCCTTGATGTGTTTCTTGAGGAACGGCGCATACTTTTCCCACTTAAAGAAGTAGTTTTCTTCAGTAACTTTTTCAAGTTCCTTGGTGGAATGGACGGCGCAATGCCCGTCGACGATTTCGCTTTCGGTTTTGTAGGATTCACAGCTCACGCAATAGAGCCCGCTGTACTCACCCTTATATATATCTCCGTTCCTTTCGACTTTTCGGTAAAACTCCTCAACGGTCTTGATATGGTCGGGGTCGGTGGTCCGGATGAAACGGTCGTAGCTTAGATTGAGAGAATCGAGCTGTCTCTTATCCTCGGCCGCGATTTCGTCTACAAAATCTTTGGGCTCTTTCCCTACTTTCTTTGCGGACTGTTCGGAAGTCGACCCGTGCTCATCCGTCCCGGTGAGAAAAAAAGTTTTATCTCCCGCCCGGCGATGGTACCGAGCTAAAACATCAGCGACAACCTTTTGATAGGCGTGGCCAATGTGAATCACATCGTTGGTGTAATCAATCGCGGTGGTAACGTAAAACCGATTTTTCTCCATGGCTTTATGTTATCAGCTTCGGGCCGATTTCCAGATCTCCGTCAGGAGCAGGATCAGGGCGAGGAGTCCGGCGTTGACCCAGCTGAAAATCCCGACCAAACGCATCAGGCCCAGGGTGAGGAAGAATAGTCCGGCAAAAAGGGCCCGGCGGGCGGCGGGGTAAAAGACCACTTCTGCCGCCTTGCCGGTGGCCGCTTTCCCGAGATGGTAGAAGAGAAACAGGGCGGTGAAGAAGATTGCGGCGCCAGATGCCAGGAGGAAGAGAAGCCGGTTCATCAACTCATCGGGTGAGCGGTAGATAAGCAGGTAGACCCAAGCGCCCCAGGCACCGTAGGCCAAAAAACCGATCAGATAAATGATCTTGGGGGACGTGTCGCGATTAACCTTTCGCGCCGATAATGTTTTGCGCATCTCCTTCCCTTTATGTTATCTTTTTCTTGAGATGGGCGGCTCGAAAGACCGATACGACCACAAGCTTCCTTTCCACGTTGACGTCCTGATGCCCCGTTTTTCCTATCATCCGCACTCCAGCTGGGTTCAGCTGCTCTTCGCCGTGATTGTGGGAATAATTTTGGGGGGATTCCTCCTGGTCGGTTATTTCCTTCTTTTCTGAAGGAAACCAGGTCGCCAACGGCGGCCGTCCTTTCTTCCTTCCCTTCTGATAAACTGGATTCGTGGACATTTTTACCCTGATTCTCTTCCTCGTTTTGATTTTGGCCGTCGGGATTGGATTTTACTTCCTCTTCCAAAAGGTTAGCGGTTTGTCCACCGTTCTAAAAGGCGAGGATATTCTTCAGCGCCTCGAACTGCATAAAGGAGAGTTGGGGGCGAACTTGCGCTCATTGGACGAGCGCCTGCATTCGGTCACTACCGAAATCGGCGGGGTAAAAGAGGTCACCAACCAGCTGCAGGAGTTTCAGGCTTCGCTTCGTTCCCAGAAACTGCGCGGCAACGTGGGGGAGATGATCTTGGAAGACCTGCTTCACCAAGTGCTGCCGCAAGGGGCTTACGAGCGTCAGTATTCCTTCCAGACCGGGGCGCGAGTGGATGCGTTGTTAAAGACCCGCCAAGGTTTTATTCCGATTGATTCCAAATTCCCGGTAGAGGATTTTCAAAAGTTCGCTGCCGAAAAGGACGAGGCGGCGCGCGCCGGATTTTGGAAAACCTTCGTCCGCAACGTCAAGCAGAAGATGGACGAAACCGCCGGCTACATCCTGCCGCAGGAGGGGACGGTGCCATTCGCGCTGATGTACATCCCCTTCGAGCCGATCTTCCAGGAGGTTGTCTCGGATGATGAGCTGATGCGCTATACCCTGGAAAAGAAGGTCTTTTTCACCTCCCCCCAAACATTTTTTGTGATGATTAATCTGGTTCTGTTGGGATTGCAGCGGGAGCGCTTCGCCGACCAAGCCGATGACATTCTGAAAATGCTGCACGCCGTCGCCAAGGATGCGCTGGATTTTGATGAGCTTCTCCGCCGGGCGGCGACCCAGCTGGCCGACGCCAAGGCCAACATGGATCGCTTGCTCAACTCTTTCTCGGTTCTTTTAGCCAAGCTCAACCAGCTCAAGGATTTGGAAGCCAAGCCCCGGAAGTGATGGATAAAATTCCCTCCCTGATTCGGATCCTAATCCTTTCGGTTCTGGGTATCTTGGGGAGCCTGGGTTTGGGTTTTGCGCTGGAGCAGATCTTCGCGGCCGGCATTGTCTTCGACTTATTTCTGGGGATTCGTTTTGTAGTCCTGCTGGCTTTCTTTTTCCTGACCGCCGCTTTCTTTACCGTGGTTTCGCTGACAGCGCCGACCGCGGTGCGGTTGGGGGGAATGGTTCTCGCCGCCCTCGCCTTCGGACTGCCCTTTGTAATCCTTCCCAATCCGGTGGGGATTCCTGTTGCTTTTTCCGGGGTGATTTCTCTGGCCTACTTGGGTGCGCTGCTGTTTTTGGGATACATCTCCCAGTACACGGTCAAGATCCATGCCGCTTTCAACGCCCGGATGTTTTCTTCGGCCTTCAGCCGTTTTTTCCAAGTTTTCACGATTGTGGTCGGCGTGCTAGTTTACTTCTCTTCCGCGCCTCCTTCTCCGGCCAACTTCACCATTCCGGAAGGGTTGTTGGCTCCGGCGCTGAATTTAGTCGTCAATCAAGTGATCAGCGAGGTGCAGGGGCAGTTGGGGAACACCCAATTTACCGAAGAGAAGTTCTTGACCGAGCTCGAGAAGACCGGCTTTCTCAAGGTTCTCGAACAGCAGTACGGAATTGTGCTCGACCCCGAAGATATCTCTACTCCCAAGGAGCTGGCCGAGAGTTTGCGCCAGCCCTTGACCGAAGAACTCACTCGGAATTTGAAGGGCTACATTGAGCCGTATCTTCCTCTCCTTCCCCTCGCTACTGCGCTGGGAGCGGCTCTCTCCCTCCTGTTTTTGACGCCGGTTTTTACTTGGTCCTCGGTTGGATTTTTCGCCCTGGTCTATCGAGTGCTGGTGGGATTGAGATTTGCTCGCTTCGATCCGGAAATGCGGGAAGTCCCCGTTTTGAAGATCGTTTGATTTTAGGTTTTCCCGGAGTTAATATCGAATTAGCCAAATCATAAGAAAGCCACCGCCTAATGGCGGGGCCCCGCAGAATGCGGTGGGAGGAGAGATGGCCGATCGGTCGTGCTTCCACGGGCGTTTGGAGATTGCGCCTTCTATCGAGCTGATGCACGCCCGTTCCATTGATTGCGAGAAGGCGGGAAAGATATTTCGCAGTGCGATTGCGGTTTGGCAGCGGATCAGCCGGCGGTATGGAGAGAACAAGCTCGAGTTTTGGATTGTTCTAGCCAACAACCCCGAGTATCCGGTGATCGCTTCCTGCTCCCGCTTCGGGGTTTATTTCAACTTGGCGCTTTGGCGGAGCAATCTCACGCCGGCCGAGGATATTGCTTCGCGTTTCGTGGAGGAGCTTTACCACCTCCACGAGTGGCAGGTGCAAGGGATCGATCCGGAGGCCATTTCGCTGGACGATCGGGTGGCTCTTTCGCCGGAAGAGTTGGTCGAATACTACGCGGAGGGCCACGAGTACCGCGCGCTGAAAGTTCTGGCGCAGATGATGAAAATTACCTACTGGAAGAAGTTCCTGGCGGAAGTGGAACGGTATCGAAAAGATAAAGGACTCTAACCGGAGTCCTTTTTAATTTTCGATAATAGATTTATACGGGTCGAGAGAAATAGACCACTTCCCTGTAAAGGGATCATCTAGGTCTTTTATCACCTCAATCACAAGAAATACCATCGTTGTAGTTACTGCTGTTATCAACGTTGCGATTAAATTATTTTCCACTCCAAGTATAAAGAATCCCATCACTAGACTAGCTGAAACGAAATAGAGAAGAAACTTGAGCATTGGCGGAATACGGGAGGTCGCTAAGGCTATACGCTGCTCTCTTGCGTCCGTGAGTTCCTCGTATTTTTTGATTGAGTTTTCCCATCCTAAGGAATCTTTAGAGTCGTCAAATTTAATTTTTTTTATTACCTCTAAAATTTTATAAGATTCTTCCCCTACTTTTACCGACCTTTCACCTAATTGAAGTTTGGTCCACCCATCCTGTAATACCGCAGATGCATAACCACGGACTGCAGATTTTATTTTTTCACTAGAATCAGGATCATTCATATAAGAAACATAGATCACGATGTCCTTGAGGGTCCTGGATTCTTTGTAAACCACTTCACCCAACTTATTGAACTGATCCCACACAACGAAAATGATGAATGCAGTCAGGATACTATAGAGGGTTCCAATCAAAGTAATGTAGCCTCCTACCGCTCCCACATCTAACAAGAACAATGCGTCGGTTTTGAAATAAAATTTAAGAAATAATAAGAACCCAACTACAACAAGTGTGGCTGCTGTTATTCGAAGAAAAAGTTTAGTTTCCATTTTTGTATGATGAGGATTTCCTCAAATGTATTTTACCAATTTATCAGCGAACACTGCTATAGTTTTCGTGATGATTAGACTTGTGGTCGCCGGCCCGGGAACGGGAAAAACCACCTTTATCACCAACGAAATTCGGA
>JBBDZL010000008.1:11140-13953 GCA_040900215.1 Patescibacteria group bacterium
GGGGTTGACCCTTCCCGGATTTTGGCTCTGACCTTCACCGACAAGGCCTCGCAGGAGATGCTGGGGCGGTTGGATGAAGCGATGCCCCTCGGCTACGAGCCGCCTTGGATCTCTACTTTCCACAGCTTTTGTGATCGGATCCTTCGCCAGGAGGGATTGGAGATTGGGCTGGACCCGGTCTACAAAATCCTCTCCGAGCCGGAGGCGTGGCTGCTTCTCCGCCAGAATCTTTACGACCTGCCGCTGAATTATTATCGTCCGCTGGGAAACCCGACCAAATTTTTGAGCGCCCTGCTCAATCTGTTCTCGCGGGCGAAGGATGAGGAGGTATCGCCGGAAGAATATATGAAATGGGCCCTCCGACTTCGTGCTAACGAATTGCAAACTCGCAAAGCGAGGGCAGCCCTTCGCTCATGGTCTTCGACAAAGGAGGATAAGGAAGAAGGACGGAGGCAATTAGAGCTGGCAAAGGTCTACGAGGCTTACCAAAAGCTGATGGTAAAGAATTCCTTTTTGGACTTCGGCGACCTCATTTATTGGACAATAAAGTTATTCAGGGACAGGCCAAGCGTTATCGAAAAGTATCGTCGGCAATTTCGGCACATCTTCGTGGACGAGTTCCAAGACACCAACACTTCCCAGTTTTCCCTCGTTAAACTTCTTGCCTCGAACAACCTAACGGTCGTCGGTGATGACGACCAAGCGATCTATAAGTGGCGCGGAGCGAGCGTTTCCAACATCCTGGAGTTCAAAAAAGAGTATCCCCAGGCCCGGACCAAGGTCCTGCGTACCTCCTACCGTCTTACCGATACGGTAGCGCAGAGGATGTACCGGATGATCCAAAACAACAATCCCGATCGTCTGGAGGAAAAGCTCAAGCTCTCTAAAAAACTATCCACTCTCAAGACCGGACCGGATCCTATTTTGCGATACGTGAGATCGGCGGAGGAAGAAACCGAGGCGGTTTTGCGCCAGATTGTAGAGCTGGTTAACACCGAGGGTAAGAGCTTCTCCGATTTTGCGATTCTTGCCCGCGCCAACGCCCACTTGGATCCCTTCGTCGCCGCTCTCAAGCGCCACGAGCTGCCTTTCCAAATCGTAGGCAACCGCGGCCTTTTTGAGCAAGAGGAAGTGGCTGCCCTTTTGGCGGTTTTGCGGGTGATCAAAGATCCTACCGACGACCTTTCGTGGTACAAAGTTCTGCACATCCCGGTTTTTAAAATTTCGCCGGTGCGGATTCTGGAGCTTTTGTCGACCGCCCGCAAAGAAAGCGTTCCGCTCATCAAAGTTTTGGAGCGCGAAAAAAATAAAGCGCTGGCCGAGATCCAAGATCTGGCAAATGACGCCTTTAAGGTTTCCCCCTCCCACCTGCTTTTTGATTTTGTGAGAAAGAGCGGCTACATCAAAAACTTTGAGGCGCCGCCGACGCTGGCGAACCAGCTTAAGGTGGAGAACATTTCCTTGTTCTTCCAAAAGATTCAACAGTTCGAAGCTTCCTCGACAGGCTCGGAACGAGCTTCCGTGCCGGAGTTGGTGGATTACTTAGACCTGCTGATCGAAGCGGGAGAGTCGCCGGCCCAGGCGGTGGTGGAGGATGTGGATACGATCAACCTGATGACGGTTCATGCGGCCAAGGGCTTAGAGTTTCCGGTGGTCTTTCTGGTTTCGCTGGCGGCCGACCGTTTCCCGACCCGCCAACGGTCCGCGGCGCTGGAACTTCCTGAACACTTCGTGAAGGAGTTCCGCTATTTAAAAAGGACCCACGGGGCAGAAGCGGAGAGGGTTGGCCATTTACAGGAGGAGCGCCGGCTCTTCTACGTCGGCGCCACCCGCGCCTCAGAGCGGCTCTACCTCTCCTTCGCGAAGACCTACGGCGGGGTTCAAGAGAAGCGGCCGTCGCCCTTTATCCACGAGCTTGGTTTGGAAGTCCCCCCCGAGCCGCAAAAGGATTTTTCGGCCGAGGTTCCCGCCGTCAAAAAATCTCCGCCGGAGATCAAACTGAAAGTGCCTGAAAAGCTTTCCTACTCCCAGCTGGACGATTACGAAACCTGTCCTTGGAAGTACCGGTTCAAGTACGTCCTGCGGATCCAAGCCCCGCCCACGCCCCCAACCAGCTTCGGAATTTCTCTCCACGAAACCTTGCGGGAGTTCGAGCTGCGGCGGATCAAGGGGGAGACCGTTTCCCTGGGCCACTTTCTGAAGATTTACCTCGACCACTTCCTGGCTTCCGGCTACCGCGACGCCAAGGAAAAAGAGGCCTACTTCAAGCGGGGGGAGAAGCTGCTGACCGATTTTTACCGCAAGCACCAATCTAAACTCTTCCCTCCTTTCATGGTCGAGAAAGCGTTTGAGATCAAGCTCGGCGGGAAGACACTAGCGGGGAGGATCGACCGGATTGGGAAGAATGCGGCCGGGGAGTTCGAACTCGTCGATTTTAAGGGTGGGGAAACCGGACAGAAGGAAGATAAGGACCTTTTGAAGAAAGCCCAAAAGAGCGACCAGCTTCTGCTTTACAAACTGGCGGCGAAGGAAGCGCTGGGGATCGAGCCGAAGTCGGTGGCTCTTTTCTACTTAGACGGCGGGAAGAAAGTGGAAGCGGAGTTCAGTGAAGCGGAGATGAAAAAGAGAACGGCGGAGATTGAAGCGCGGATCCAGAAGATCGTCCAAGGCGAGTTCAAAGCCACCCCCGGCCCCCAGTGCGTCTGGTGCCCTTTTAATCAAATTTGTGAATTTTCAGAGGCGGATCGGTATCGTTAGGGATTCTGCGGCAAGCGGCATTCAATTACGGAACAAAATTCCTTGCTCTCCAGCTC
>JBBDZL010000008.1:14053-17511 GCA_040900215.1 Patescibacteria group bacterium
CCCCCTTCTAGTTAGGAAGGGGGTGGGCTTCCGGGGGATTGCCCTTTTGGTAGGAGCGTCCCCACATGAACCACATCCAAAGGAGGCGGCAGAGGCCATCCTCGGAAGGGTTCTTTTCGAAAATGCGCTCGGTGGTCTGGACTCGGAGCTCCTTGATCGCGTCCTCCGCCAGCTTCAGCGGGATTCGTTCCAGGAAAAGGAGCGTCGCCGAGGCGCCCAGCTCTTTGGTGGAGACCAGCGCATCCGCCGGAATGGTCTCGTAGATCCGGCCGCGGTTGAACCAGCCCGAAATCAGCTCGTCCATCTTGGCCTGCTCCCACGCCTGGCTGGCCTCGGCTTCCCGCAGGTCGGCGACCAGGAAGCGGGCGAGCATGGCCGGGTGCTCTTCCGGGAGCGGATCCAGAAACTGGATGCCGTAGTGCAGCATCGAGGCCATCATCTGGGTCTCAATGCCGGCGAAGAAGTTCGGCCCACTGTTGTTCGGGAACATGAGAATCTCCTTTCTCCGTTAGGTTAATATTATTATAACAAGACTATAGGTTCAAGTAAATAGGAAGGAGCTTATTCTTTAGCCCAGATAACGAAGGTGAAGATCTTGTCGCCCCGGCCGAGATCGCGTTCGTAAAGCGACTGGCGCCCATCGGAGGACCGGCGGAGTTCCCGGCCCCACGCCTCGGGGTTGGAGAGGTCAATTTCCGGCCTTCCTTTTGAGGTGGTCTGTTTTATGGTTGTGGTCGTATCAAGGTGTTCGTAGATCGTCTCCAGCATCTCGTAATCGTGAAGGTTGGGATGCTCGTTGCTCAACTGCGCGTAGAGGGTTCCGTTCGGATCATTCGTGTAATCCATGCAGGTGCCTAGATTTTGATTTTCGAAGGTCTCATCCTGATGATCGAGCCCGATGGTGTGGCCCACCTCCTGGCACATCACCAGATTTCTCCATCCCGGCGTGTTGTAAGTTGCGGTGTTGAAATAGCTGTCGTTTAATTTGGTGGTTCCTTTGGTGATATGGCCTCCGCTGACCCAGATAGTCGCAACCCCCAACCACCCGTTGTAGCCGTACTTGGAGCTGCAAACCTCGACCCGCCCGGTGACTGCTTTGCAGTTTCGGGGGTTGGTGCTGCCGGAAACAACGGCGGTGTCCAAGACGCTGGCCACGCTCCAGTCGCCAGAGGTGGTCGCGAGGTAAGAATCCCAAGCAGTGGAGACATTATCTCCAAGTTTTAACGTGAACGGGTTCGCCGTCCGGGCCCAGTGATATCCGCCCCACGAGTGGGTGGCGTATACAATCGTTGCTCCGGCTACGGCGAGGGCGAGGACCAGGAATGGAGTGAGGAATCGCTTCATACTTAAGTGATTGTAATACCCCTGGAAGTTATTTGCAATACCTCAAGTCATGTCCGCCTTGGGTGGCCTAATTTTTTGCGACGCAAAAAAGCCGCGCCTTGGGTTTCAAGACGCGGCCTGGGCGAGACGAACGAGATCTTTGTAGTTCCGGATGCGCTTGACCTTTCGAAGGAATTCACCCAGGTTGGCGCAGCGGGAACGGACGGCCAACAGGTAATCCCGGGTGGGATCTCCGCCAGCCTGCGGTCCGCCGTAGGAGCCGTAAAAGGTGAAGTAGGCCTGATTGAGCTTCCTGATTTTGAACTTCTCTCGGAAGCTTCCCTGGCTCTCAAGATACGCTTCGGCCTCCTCCGCCTTTCCCGCGGCGAGAAGTTGATCCAGCCGGAGGCGGATCGTCCGCATTTCGGTGTTGAACTCCTCCGTAATCGGAGCCGAAGGGGAAGCCTTATCCCAGCCGTACTTCGGTGCAACCGCACTGAATATTTCTGCCCCAACGAGGTTGCAGACGTTCTCTTCGATCCGGCCGAGTCCCCGGCCGAGGATGTTATTCCCAAATCCCAAGGGCGCGAAGAAGAGGTGGGTGTGGCACCACTCGTGCCCGGCGATCTCCGTCATGGTTGGGGGGTAGCGGATCTGAACCATGGGCGGAAAAAGCGCTAGCCCTCCCAAGGGGACGGCCAGGGCAGAGAGACCTTGGTCTTGCCGCTCCACGAACTGCTCAATCTCCGCCGCCTGTTCCGGGGTGAGCTTGGGATGAAGAAGAACACCACTGGGGGAGGAGCCCTGGAGCCGGTCGCGGTGCGAAACCACGAGAAAGATCGGGAGATGGGCCAGGCGCAGCACCACCGGCGGAAACACTTTCACCCCACATTGGCGCAGCGCTTCCGTGACGTCGCTGGCAACCATCTCTTCGACCGGCGCGGCGGTGGCCGGATGGAGCTTCCCTTGCTTAATCTCCTCGGAGTAGCTGTCAAAGACCGCCTTCCGCGCCGGCAGTTCGGCCGGTTGGCGGACGGTTAGGGAGTCGAGGAGCTTGCGAGGAGTTTCTCTGAAGATCCACTTGGCGATCGAAAAGCGGTGGCGGGAAAGGGGATTGGAATACCAACGCCAGAACTTCAGTTTGGCGTTCAATGCTCTCCTCCTCTACGCGGATTTTGCCTTTATTATACTACGGCGATTTTTTGGGAGAGGCGGAAGAGGGCTTTAACCAGCGGATGATAATGCTTGATCAGGGGCGGGGGGAATTCGATCTCTCTCCCGCCCCACTTCCTTTTGAAGACGGTAAAGCGCTCCCAGCGCTTGGTTTGGGGAAAGCGGGGGTCGGTAATCCCTTCGAACTCCAAGTATAGGATCTCCGGCCGCTTATCTCGGAGCTCTTTAAAGATCTCCCACATTAGGAGATAGGAAGCGAATAGTTTTTTGCCGGCCTTGCTGGAAGCGGTGTGATGGTAGAACGCGGTCTCTCCGGAGAGGAAGAGCAGGGCACCGGCTAGGGGGTCCTGACGATTGGACGGCGGGAAGACTAGAAAGAGAATTGCGTCCTTGCCAAAGGCATCGACCTTGGCTTGGAGTTGGGAATGGCTGCTGGCGCCGAAGTGCTGCCTTTTCCCGGTTTCCGCGAGGAGTAGTTGGAACTTCCTCAGCTTTTCTCCGAACTCCGGATCCCCCAACCGGCAACTTTCCACCCGCAGCTTTTGACGGCGGGCTTTCCTCACGCTTTGCCGGGCATCCGGGGCGAGATTTTTCCAAAGGATTCTTTCTCCGGGAGCCAGATCGACCGCGATGGTTTTGGTGAGGAGGTTGGGGTTGGGGTCAAGTTCAAAACTGGGGTATAGGGTATAGGGTATAGGGTATAGGGGTTCAATTTTTACAAAGAGGGCGTGATGCTTCTTGGCGATCCGGTCAATTTCTTCCTGCGGCGGAAGCTCATCCGGCCGCTGAATTTTCACGACCGAGCCCACCCAAGGAATTTTTATAATGTAGGCCTTAACTTTGAAATTTGAACCTTGAACTTTTAACTCTTCTACCCCCCACCCTTGGCCGCCGAGGTATTTTGCCCAACTGTCGGTTTGTCTTAGATCGGTACTCATTCTTCTGATAGCATTGTAGCTGAT
>JBBDZL010000008.1:17611-23034 GCA_040900215.1 Patescibacteria group bacterium
TGGTCGGCCGGCGGAAGCTGGGGAGCTTCGCCTACGTGCCGCGCGGACCGGTTTTGAAATCCTTCGAACGCGGTCCGGCGCAGGCGATTTTAAAATACCTTCAAGATTTTGCCACCTCGGAAAAAGTGGACTATCTTCGCGTCGAGCCGCCTTGGGAAGCTGGCCCGGAGCTGGAAGAGCTCTTTCGGGATGAAGGGTACCGCCGGGCGCAGGTCGTCACCAGCCAGGCCGGAGGTGTTTCCTTGCTTTTGGATCTCGCGCTTTCGGAGGAGGAGCTCTTGGCCCAAATGCGCAAGACGACCCGCTATCTTTTGCAGAATACAGCCGGTCTGGGAATCGAAATTCATAAGAGCGCCGATCCGCGAAAGATGGAGGAGTTTTACCGGTTGACGAATGTAGCCCGCCGCTGGCAGGGGTTTGTTCCCCACCCCCGCCGCTACCTGCAGACGGAGTTTGAAACGCTGGCGCCGAGGGGAATCGCCGAGATGTTTTGGGCGAATTACCGGAACGATATTCTCGCCGCGGCGATTGTTTTTTCCTACGGCGATACGGTAACTTATGTCCACGGCGCCTCTACCCGCTCCGAGGTGCCGGCTTCCTATCACCTCCTTTGGGAGATCATCAAGGAGGCTAAGAAAGACGGCTACCGCTACTTCGATTTATGGGGAATCGACTCCCTCTTCAAGAATGGTTTTGGGGGGTATCAAGTGAACTATGCCGGCGTTTGGGATTATCCGCTTTCGCCAAAATACTGGACCGTCTTCGGGATCGAAAAGCTCCGCCGTTTGGTGAGGAGATACTGATCCTGCGCTAGCTTCTCCACATCCCGTCGCCGCGGCGGGTTTTGCTTCGCTCTTTGGTTTGGGAGAGTTCGCGGTAGAGATTGCGCCAATCCTCTTTGGAAAGGTGTGCCGGCCGGGCCTGCGGAGTCAGCTTCGATTCGGCGAGGACCCCCGCCTCGAATTGGTGGTGAATCATTTTGCGGGGGTGCCGGAAGCCGTGGTGGAGGAACTTTTCCAGCTTGACCGTATCCTCGATTTTGGGTTTGGTGAAGAGCTCGATGTGGACGATCGCGGAATCCACCTTGGGCGGAGGATTGAACGCTCCCGGCTTGACGACCTTTAATAGACGCGCTTCCCCGAAATTCGCGACGAAGTTGGAGAGGTAAGTGGCATCGGGAGAAGTGGCGGTGATCTTTTCCGCTACCTCCTTCTGAACTATAAAGGTGATCGATTTCGGACGAGCGGAGGAGTGCAGAATCTTGTGCAGAAGCGGGGAAGTGATTTGGTAGGGAATGGCGCCGACAACCTTAAAGCGGGGGTTTAGGGCATACGGATTAAGATCCAAAGAGAGAATATCGTCGTTGACAACTTCCACATTTTTTACACCCGAAAGGTGTAATTTCAGGTGGGGGATGAGGTCGCGGTCAAACTCAACGGCGATGACTCTCCGCGCCCGCGGCGCCAGTTCCTTTGTCACCGCGCCGGTACCGGCGCCGACTTCCAAGACGGTATCTTCTTTTCCAACCTTGGCCGCCTCGATCAGCTCCCGGGCGACGCCGAGATCAACCAGAAAATTCTGCCCGAGAGATTTTTTTGGAGTTGTCATTTAACCAGTGTGCTGTCCTCTCCGCCAAAGGCGGATCGGTTGCAATTTCGTCACTTGACGAAAGTATATATGTCCGTATACCGCCGGCTCCACCAGCCATTGCGGACGTCGTCAAAGCCGAGATCAATATGCTTGCCCTTTACGCCCCCGCCCGTATCGGCGGCTTTGCAGGGGCCGTAGCCGGGGACATAGAAGTAAGAGTGGGTGTCCTTGAAAGAACGAATCACATCCGTATCCACCGCGCAGATCCCCCAAGTCACCGGTTCATTGGTGAGGCGAGTCCGACCACTGCATCCCTCACAATTTCCGTCATAGGAGGTGGAGAGGAAGCCGCTCTGGATACAGTTGTATTTGAATGAAACTTTCTTTCCGCGAAAGGTTTCCGTGATGGTCCGGGGATAGTTGAGCTTTTTCCCGGGGCAGTTGGAAGCTCTGGCCAGAATAGCCTGGGAATTCAGGGGAACGGCAAAGCCCGCCCCGAAGAAATTGAAAATCGCTCCCGCTATGCCAATCATCAAGACCGAGTGCACCGCCGCCATTGCCCAGTTCTCACTTTTGATTTTGCGCCCTTTTTCTTTAGGCATTGGCCAAATGGTAAAGCAGGTTCTCCTCGCCGATCTCATTGAGGAAGCGAGAGGGCATGCTATCGGAGCGGGAACCAAAAAGCAGCCGCTCGCGGGCGAAGCTCAAATGCAGCCGCCGGCCGGCGCGAGTCATCCCGACGTAGCAGAGCCGCCTCTCTTCCTCGATTTCATCGTTGCTTCCCATCGCCCGCGAGTGGGGCAGCAGGCCTTCCTCCAAACCGGTGATAAAAACGTGGGGGAACTCCAAACCCTTGGCGGAGTGGAGAGTCATCAGGGTGACCGCGTCTCGGCGGAGGCGGGCGGCGCGGCTGGGGAGCCGGTCGGTCGGCTGGACCAGGGAAACGTGTTCCAAGAACTCCGTCAGCGAACCGAACGAAGCGGCGACCGAGGCCAGCTCCTGGACGTTCTCCACCCGGGATTGTCCCTCCTCGCTCCCGTCGTTAAGGTAGGCGAGGTAGTCGGTGATCTCCAAGATTTGGCGGATCATTTCAGTGGGGGGAAGGGCGGCAAGCCGGTTTCGGTCCGCCTCTTCAAACCGCCGCAGCCGCCGCTGGCCGATTTTTTCAAGCCGCTGGCGGCTAATCGGGTCCTCGGGGTTTTGCAGGAGGCGGAGGTAAGCGAGCAAGTCCTTAACCTCCCGCCGTTCGTAGAACTTGACCCCGCCGACCAAGAGGTAGGGGACGCTCCCGCGCATGAAAACCTCCTCCAAAACCCGGGACTGGGCGTTGGTGCGGTAGAGGACGGCGAAGTCGGATAAGTGCTTTGCCATTCCGTTCGTCAGCAGGGCGCTGATTTGGGAGGAAATGTAAAAGGCCTCGTCCAGTTCGTTGTCGGCCGCGTAGAGGACAACCGGCGTTCCCTCATCGTTATCGGTCCAGAGCTCCAGCGGGATGTGGGTCCGGTTGTGTTCGATCAGCGAGCGCGCCGCCAGCAGGATTCGCTTAGTTGAGCGGTAGTTTTGGGCGAGGTGGAAGATCTGGGCTTGGGGGTAGTCCTGCTGAAAGCGGAGGATATTGCGGAAATCGGCTCCCCGCCAGGAGTAGATCGCTTGGGACATGTCGCCGACCACCGTCAAACGGTGGTGGGATTGGGAGAGGAGGCGGACCAGCCGGTACTGAACCCGGTTGGTGTCCTGGTACTCGTCCACGAGAATGTGTTCAAACGATTTTTGCCAGCGGGCCAGAATCGCCGGCGATTTTTCCAGCAGCCGGACCGTTTCCGTCAGCAGGTCGTCAAAGTCGAGCCCCCGAGCGCTCCGGAGTTTGGCTTGATAAAGGGGATAGATTTCAGCCACTAGTTCTTGGAAAGGGCCGTCGGCCATCGTCTGGTATTCCTCGGCCCCGATCATCTCGTTCTTGGCCTGGGAGATGGCGGCCAAAATAGCGGTGGGGGAAAAGCGTTCCCCTTCTAGGCCGTTGGCCTTGAGGATTCCCTTGACTAGGTCCTTTTGATCGTCCACGTCATAGATTAGGAAAGCCGGGGGAATGCCGAGGGCTTGGCCGTCCCGCCGCAGAATCCGGGCGCAGATCGAATGGAAGGTGCCCATCCAGGTTTGATTGAGCGATTGGCCGATTAATCGAAATACTCGCTCGCGCATTTCTTCCGCCGCTTTGTTGGTGAAGGTCACCGCCAAAATCCGCTCCGGCGGCACCTTTTCGTTTTGGATGAGATGGGCAATCTTGTGGGTCAGGACGCGGGTCTTGCCTGAGCCGGGGCCGGCAACAATCAGGGAGGGGCCGTCGGCGTAGCGGGCGGCGGCCTGCTGTTGCGCGTTAAGGGTCGAAAAGAGGGCTTCCACGGTATTGATCGTAACACAGGCAAGTTCACTTAGGTTTCTAAGTTCTCGCCCCGCGGACTCGCTTTCCGCCGGAGGCGGAACCCCAACCGATTTCTCAAAGCACGGGATCGAAATCGCTTGCTAGCTCAAGCACCGCGGGATCTGCGCTTTCTCGAAACCTAAGTTCCCTTTGTGGTATTTTTGAGTTGATATGGCGGTAAAAGTCTTGGATTTTTGGGCGGCCTGGTGCCCTCCCTGCAACGTAATGAAACCCACGATCGAAGAGCTGGAAAAGGAGCTGGCCGGCAAGGTCGAATTTGTCAAATACGACGTGGACGCCCAGGGCGAAATTGCCCAGAAATACGGGGTGATGTCGATCCCCACTTACGTGATTGAAAAGGATGACAAAGAAGTAGCCCGCGTGACGGGCGCGCGTTCCAAAGAAGAATTCAAGAAGTGGATTGAAGACCAGCTATGATCAAAGTCGCTATCAACGGCTTCGGCCGCATCGGCCGCACATTTTTCCGGATTGCCTTTGAGCGTCCCGAGTTGGAGATTGTGGCCCTCAACGACCTGGGTGAGCCGGAGAACCTCGCCTACCTTTTGCGCTACGACACCGTCTATGGCCGCTACCATAAAGAAGTTAAGCTGGAGGATGGGAGTTTGGCTGTGGACGGGAAAAAGATCAAGCTTCTAAGCGAAAAAGAACCCGCCGCTCTCCCTTGGGACAAGCTGGGGGTGGATGTGGTGGTGGAATCCACCGGGGTTTTCACCGATACCGAGGATGCCGCCAACCATCTTAAGGCCGGAGCGAAGCGGGTAGTGATCACCGCCCCTTCCAAAGGCGCCGCTCCCTATGTGCTGATCGGAGCCAATGACGACCAGTTCAAGGAGGGCTTGGCGGAGGTGACCTGCAACGCTTCTTGCACCACCAACGCCGCCGCGCCGGTAGCGGCGATTATGATGGAGAATCCGGGCGTGATCAAGGCGATGCTCAATACTGTTCACGGCTACACCGCGACCCAGAGCCTGGTCGACGGCCCGGCCAAGAAGGACTTCCGGCGGGGGCGGGCGGCGGCCCAGAACATCGTTCCTTCTACCACCGGGGCGGCGGAATCGGTTTACAAATCCCTGCCGGCGCTGGAGGGATTGTTCGACGGGATCGCAATGCGGGTGCCGGTGGTCAGCGGCTCAATCGTCGATTTCACCTTTTTGGCAAAGCGCAAGACCTCGGTGGAAGAGATCAACAATATTTTCCGGGAAGCCGCTAAAACCCCCCGCTGGGAGAAAACGCTAGCGGTGACCGAAGAGCCGCTGGTCTCCTCCGATATTATCGGCACCACCTACGGTTCGGTGGTGGACATCTCAATGACCAGGGTGGTGGATGGTGATCTGGTGAAGGTGCTCTCTTGGTACGACAACGAATGGGGTTACTCTCATACTTTGGTCGAACA
>JBBDZL010000008.1:23134-25726 GCA_040900215.1 Patescibacteria group bacterium
ATCTTCGAAGAAATGGGAAAGAGTCTGCGGTTTGTCACCCCCGAAAGCAGCGATGCTCAAAACCCTTAAGGAAGCCGAAGTTTCCGGTAAGAATGTGATCCTGCGGGCGGACTTGGACGTTCCCCTTCGACAAGCTCAGGGTAAACTTGAAGTCGGTGAAGATTATCGCCTTCGAGCCCTTCTTCCCACCCTAAAATATCTGCTCGACCAAAAGGCGCGGGTGCTGATCATTGGCCACGCGGGTCGCCCCGAGGGCAGGCCGGACCCTGCCCTTTCCCTTAAACCCCTTGCCGGCTGGTTTTCTAAAGCTGTTGGCGAGGAGGTTTCTTTTTTCGAAGACTGGAAACTGGAAACTGGAAACTGGAAACTGGGTTTGCTGGAAAATCTCCGCTTCTGGCCGGGCGAAGAGGATGACGACCCCGGATTTGCAAAAGAGCTTTCGAAACTCGGCGATGTTTACGTCAACGACGCTTTCGCGGCATCGCATCGATCTCATGCTTCAATCGTTGCTCTACCTAAACTCCTTCCCGCTTTCACGGGCTTGCGGTTGGAAGAAGAGGTGCGGGAACTCGGAGGAGTTTTGGAGAATCCGGCCCGCCCCTTGGTCTTTGTTTTGGGCGGGGCGAAGACTGAAACCAAGATGCCGCTGGTGCCGGAGTTTGTCAAGATTGCCGACCAAGTTCTTCTCGGCGGCCGGCTGATGTTTGAGGAAGAGCTTAAGAAAATTACCGGGGTAATATTTCCTTCCGACGACTTGGATACCTTTGACATCGGGCCGGAGAGCAGAAAGAAATTTGCCGAAATTATTGCCGGCGCAAAGACCGTGGTTTGGAATGGGCCGATGGGGAGGTGGGAGGAAGAGCGGTACACCGCGGGAACGCGCGCCATTGCGGAAGCGCTGGCGAATTCGTCCGCCCGAACCATCGTTGGCGGAGGCGACACGATCGCGGCTCTCTCGGCTTTTGGCCTGCTCGAGAAGATGAAATACGTTTCGATGGGCGGGGGAGCGATGCTGGAGTTCCTCGCCGGTAAATCTCTTCCCGGCCTCTCCGCTTTGGGTTATCATTAGCTGATGGCTAAAATCCTCAAGCCCACCCGGATGGAGAAGTGCACCGGCTGCGGGCTCTGCGAGCTGCTCGCCTCCCAAATCACCAAAGGAAAGTCCTCCTATTCCGGTTCTTTTTTGCAGATCCGCAAGGCTGCCGCCGGTCAGCCCTACTTCAAGGCGGTAATTGACTACGGCCAAAAAACCGATTACCCCGAAGTCCGCGACATCTGTCCCGAAAATTGTTTTGATATCACCGAAGAGTAAATGGTTGCCCCAACTTTTTTGCAGCTAAATCTCAAGGATAAAACCTCGGAAGTTAAATCCTATCAGGAGCTAATTCCGAAGGTGGGGGGATTGGGTTGGGCGTTGGAACTCTATGACCAGTTCTTCGACGAAGACCCGATCGTGCTGGCGGCCGGGTCTCTGAGCGCGGTCTTCCCGGGCGCTTCCAAGACGGTCGCCGTTTTTCGTTCGCCCCAGAACGGCTTCCTCGCCACTTCATTTGCCGGCGGGAACCTGGCCCGGTTTCTGCGGGCCGCCGGCTATCAAGGCTTAGTAATTTTAGGGAAAGCCGAAGCGCCGACGATGGTAACGGTGAATGAAGATCGGGTGGAGTTTGCCGACGCCCGCCGCTTTTTAGGGCTGGAAACTCCCAAAGTCTTCGAGCTGGTCTCCGCTTCGGTGGGTGTGCCGGGACGTCAATCGGTGCTGGCGGCCGGGCCGGCCGCCGAACAGGGGATCGGCTATTCTCCGCTGTATGTAGACGAGTTCTTTTCATTTCCCCGCGGGGGGTTGGGCCGCGCTTGGACGGCGAAGAATCTCAAGGTCCTAACGGTCGCCGGGAACAAGAGCGACCCGATCGGGGACGATCGCCGGTACGAAGAGGTTTTTGGTTCGCTCTATCGCCAGCTCCAGGGCCACCGCGAGCTTTCCCAGCTGGGGACGCTCCGCCATCTGGCGGTCGAGAAGAAAATCGCTGCCGTCCCGGTCCGCAACCTGACGGAATCCGGCTTGGCAGGGGAAGAACTTTTGGCGGAGAACTTCGGCTCGGCCGTTGCCGCCCGCCGCGTGTCCTGCGGCGGTTGTCCGGTTGGTTGTGTCCACCTCCTTAAAGGCGCTAAGCGTTTTATCCCATACGACTACGAGAGCGTGGCGGCGCTGGGGCCGCTCCTCGGGATTTTTGAGCCGAAAGGGGTCGCCGCCCTTTTGGAAAAGGCTTGGGGGTTGGGGTTGGATCCGGTCTGCTTGGGGACGGTTCTGGCTTACTTGACCGAGCAGGAGAAGCTGGAGTTCGGCAGTGTCGAAACTTACCTTACCCTGACCGAGGCCCTTTTTTCCGGGCGCGAAGAATGGGCGCGGGAATTCCGCGATTCCGTTCCTTCGAATTCCAAATCTTTAGGAATAGGCGGATTGGGCTTCCTCCCTTACTTCAACGGCTACGCTTCAATCCTATCCCAGGCCCTGCTCCTCGGCCTGACGACCGAAGAGAACCGGGGGTTCCTGCTTGATCTCGACTTGATGGAGCACGAAACCGAACCGGCCGA
>JBBDZL010000008.1:25826-39483 GCA_040900215.1 Patescibacteria group bacterium
ACTTCCGCGAAGCGGAATTGCGATCCGAGCGCAAGTGAGGAAAAGCACTTCCGCGAAGCGGAATTGCGATCCGAGCGCAAGTGAGGAAAAGCATTATGAACCGCTACATCGATCTTGATGCTCCCAAACCCAAAAAGAGATCCCGCCGCCGCCGCTGGCTGGTTGGGATTCTAGTTTCCTTGCTATTGCTGGGAGGAGGGCTGTTTGCCCTTTCCCGCACGCCGTTCGGCCAAAATCTCTTGGCCCCTGTTTCCTTTTTTGCCCAGCTGGTCAAGCCGGTTTCATTGACCGAGGTGGACGGACGAGTGAACGTTTTGGTTTTGGGGGTGGACACCCGGAGTTCGGGTTGGTCGGGGCTGACCGACACAATTCTAGTCGGCTCCATCTCCACTTTGGAAGGTGATCCGGCCCTCGTGTCTATCCCCCGCGATTTTATGGTGAGAATTCCCAGTCGAGTAAAGATCAACACTGTTTACAGCTACGGCGGAACCCAAAAGGACGGAAAGTTTGATATCCAGAAAGGGTTGGATTCCTCCAAAGCCAAAATTGAAGAAGTTTTGGGAATCAAAATACCTTATTGGGTGGTGGTGAATTTTGAGGGTTTCCGAGAGGTGATTGATACTCTGGGGGGGATTAGCGTTACGGTGGATAGCAATTACTCCAGCTGCAGTTACCCGACTTCGGATTACAAGTACAAGTGCATCAGCTTTAAAGCCGGTACCCAAACGATGAATGGGGAAAAAGCTTTGGAGTTTGCTCGGTACCGCAACGGCAGCGACGACTTTGACCGCGCCCGCCGCCAGCAGAAGGTGATTACGGCCGTGAAGGATAAGATTATGTCGTCCAATCTGCTGCTCGATCCGGGAAAGCTGAGCAATCTTTACCAGCAGATCAGCGCCGCGGTCAAAACCAACGCCAGCTTTGGAGAGATCAAGCGGGCATTGGAGATCGGGGCCAAACTCGGGGATCTTCCGCAGATCAAGAATTTGATTTTGGATCCCGATTCGGGGCTCGTCTTTCACCCAAAAGATTCTCTGTACGGAATAGGTTATGTGATCGTTCCCAAGGAAGGGGAAACGAGCTACGCTAAAATCCAAGCCGCGGTGCGGAAACTTTTGTTTGGGAGCGGGGCCGATTCGACCTCGGAGGCCCAGCCGTGATTTTTGTCTTCCAGGGAGAGGACCAGCCGGCCCTGCGGGAGAGTCTCCTGAATCTTAAGCGCAAATACCCCCCCGCTTCTTTTTGGGAGGGTGATCCGGAAGAACTTTCGCAGCGGCTCGTGGCCCTTTCTTTATTCGGGGACCGGGGCCAACGGCACCTAGCGGTTTGGGAGAACCCTCCTTTGAAAGAGTTGACGAAGTCCCGGTTGGAAGAGTGGGGGAAGGGCGTCCAAGACCTGGCCCTGGTCTTCTCCCAGAAATTGACGGCCGGCGAATTGGAGAGGTTTGCCGGCACCCGGGTTCTTTCCTTCACTCCCCAGATTCCCAAGAGCGTTTTTCCGCTATTGGATGCTTTGGTCGCCCGCAACCGCCGCAGCGCCCTGCTTCATGCCCACCGCCTTCTTCGAGAGGGAAACGATTTGGACTTCCTTTTAAAGATGATTGTTTGGCAGCTGCGGGTGCTGGCGCGGGTCAAGAGCGGGGCGGTTCGGGGCCTCAATCCTTACGTGGTCAAGAAGCTTCAGAAATACGCCGGCGCTTGGGATCAGGCGAAGCTACGCCAATCACTATCCGATATTTTGGCGGAAGATCGGCGCCGGAAGCGGGGAGTAAAAATACCGATCGGTCTTTTGATTAGTCGCCTGACCCAGTAGACTCCTGTAGGAGGTCAACTCGCAGAATCGGGTTGAGCGGGGCGGAGGTTTTTTCCGAATAATCCACCTGCGTCAGGATACTGGCGCGCTCAAAGAAGAGCCACCCTACCCAGGACGTTAAGACCACCAGTGTTAGGGCAACCACTACTCCCAGTTCTTTGGTCATTGAAGATAGAAAGCCTTTCCGCGCCCGGAAACTTCCAGCTCGGTGCCTCCTTCTTCCAGCCGCAGGGAAGTCTGCAGCAGCTCCAACTGAATAAGTTGCCCCCGCCCCAACTCCGTCAGAAAAGCCGGGAGGGAATCATCCGGCCCTTCCGCAAAGAAGTCAAAGACATAGAAGCCGATTTCCCCCGAGGCCGGGGTTTGCTCTTGGGGTCGGAAGACCACCCCTCTCAGCGTCATTCCGGCGGCGGCGACATCGTTGTCTAAGGCTTGGATGATCTGGGATTGGGTGTGGCCTTCCGGAACGATTGCGCCCAGTTGGGAGATCTCGAGAGAGGAGAAGAAGACGGTGCCTGCTTGGTTAAGGGAGAGGATCTTTTCGGTCAGTTCGTTCTCATAGCGTTCTCCTTCCTGCAGCTGGCCGTGAGCCCTAATCGTAGCCGCCGCCAGCGGCCGAATTCCCAGCAGGCCAAAGACCAGGACTGTCAAGATAGAGAAGAGGATCAGGGTGTAATCGGCCTTCTCGGTCTGGGTGAAATAGGGTCGAATTTTAGTGAGGTAATAATAGTATCCGACCATTTTTACCTGATCTTATCCTTATCCAAAACCAGCTCCATCGTGAAGACAAAGTTTCCGCCGCGATTCAAGCTCCCGGAAGTGAGGAGCGCCTCGTTGATTCCTTCCTCCTCCAGGATATTCGCGACGAAGGCGGCAAAGGATATTCCCTGGGGAGTTTCGGCAATCAACTCTAACTTCTCGCCTTCCAGCCGGGCGGTGGTGAAAACAATTCCGGCCGGCTTTATCTTATTGAGGGTTTCCATCGCGCAGGAAACGCAGAGCTCGGCTTGCACCTTAGCGATTTGGTCGAGTTTGATCTGGGTGCGGCGGAAAGTCTGTTCGAAGTCTTGGGCTTCGGTTACCACCGCTTCCTTTTCGGCAATTGAGGCGGTGAGCCGGCGCAGATCAAGTTCCAGTTTCGCTCGCAGGGCGAAGATTCCCAGAAAGACGATTTGGAGGCCGATGATGAGGGGGATGCCGACGGTTCGCGCCCAGAATGAAATCAGCTTCACCTTCCCGGTCTGGGCCGGGGGAGGGAGGAGTTCGATTCTCCGTCGCGCCGGCGGTGTCTTTGACATTTTTATTCTTTAAAAATGCTAGGTTCGCAAAGCGAGCCGTACATTATCTACTTAATCCTTTTGCTCAGGCTGCTCTTTATTCGGGCGGCTCTGTTCGGGGGGATGATTTTTCGTTTGGCGGCTTTGTCAATGGCCTTCATCACGGCCGGCATGGTTCGAGCCGTGATCGGGCCTTTGAGAGACTTTTTCAAAGCCTCCTTGATTTTGGCGTTCAACTCGGATTTTCGCCGGCTCTTGCGCAGATTTTTGGCGGCACTCTTTAGGTGAGGCATTGTTCAGACAATAGAACTTAGAACGCTTCGCTTTAGAACTTAGAAAAATCCCATCTAAACTCTAAGTTCTCAGCTCTAAGCTCTCTCTAGTATGTTAGCATTTTATCGCATGTGGCTATTCCGGAGGATCAGAGATTTCCTCTTCTCAAAACAGATTGATATTCTATCGGCGGCCCTCGTCCTAAGCGGTTCGATTCTGGCTTCGCGCATATTGGGACTGGTCCGGGACCGGGCTCTGGCCCATTACTTTTTCGGCGAGGACATCGCCATCTACTTTGCTGCCTTCCGCCTTCCCGACACCCTATTTGAGGTCCTAATTATGGGGGCGCTCTCCTCGGCGTTCATTCCGACTTTTATCTCTTATATTTCCCGCCGGAAAGAGGAGGAGGGCTGGAAAGTGGCCGGGATCATAATGAACCTCTCCTTCCTGGTGTTCTTGGTCTTGGCGGGGTTGATCTTTGTTTTCGCCCGGCCGTTCTCGGCGATGATTGCCCCCGGCTTCAGCTCTGCCGAGGTCTCGCTGATGGCCCGCTTAACGCGGGTGCTTTTGCTCACCCAGGGTCTGTTTGTCATTTCGTCCTTTCTGACCGGGGTGTTGAAATCCTACCAGCGGTTTTTGGTGCCGGCCCTGGCGCCGGTCTTTTACAACCTGGCGATCATCGCCGGAATTGTTTTCCTCTCCGGGCCGCTGGGGATCTACGCTCCGGCTTGGGGGGCGGTGGGCGGCGCTTTCCTGCACTTGGCAGTCCAGGTGCCGTTGGCGGTAAAACTTGGCTTTCGGCCGGTCTGGTCGCTGGATTTTCGCTCCCCGGGAGTGCTCAGGATCTTTCGGCTGGCCGCCCCCCGAGCGCTGGACCTGCTTTCCAACCAGCTGTTGAAGGCTTCGGACCTCTTTTTTGCGTCGCTGATCACCACCGCTTCTTACGGCTACCTGACCTTCGCTTTTCACTTGGGGATGATTCCGGTTTCTCTCTTCGGCTTCGCCTTGGCAGATGCGACCCTGCCGGCGCTTTCTTACCTGTCTAAGAGGAAGAAAGCGTTTCGGGAAACATTTTTCTCCACCTTCCGCCGAATCATTTTCCTGGTTCTTCCGGTGGCGGCGATGCTTGCTGTGCTGAGGATTCCGCTGGTTCGGTTGGCTTTTGGGGCGGATCGGTCTACTTGGGGCTCAACCGTCCTCATCGGTTACGCTCTCTCGCTCTTCGCGGTCGGAATCCTGGGGCAGGCGCTGACGACCTACTTCGTTCGGGCCTTCTACGCCCTCTCGGATACCCTTACTCCGATGAAGGTGGAGATAACCAATGTGATGATGAACATTATTCTTTCGGCCGTCGCCGTTTTGGTCCTAAAGCTGCCGGTTTGGGGCTTGGCGGCCTCGTTTGCGTTTTCGGCTT
This sequence comes from Patescibacteria group bacterium, assembly GCA_040900215.1. Taxonomy (GTDB): domain Bacteria; phylum Patescibacteriota; class WWE3; order 9FT-COMBO-53-11; family 9FT-COMBO-53-11; genus 9FT-COMBO-53-11. Next base: position 30,604 of record JBBDZL010000008.1, read on the forward strand.
TGGTTCAGGCCGCCGTTTTGGGGATGATTCTGGCGCGGCGGAATGGCTTTTCTCTCCGGGAGTTTATCATCCCCGGGATCAAAGTGGGCGCCGCCGCCCTGGTTTCCGGTTTGGTAATGTACGTCGTCTTAAAGGTCTTTGACCGTTCCGCTTGGGACCAACAGCTTTCCTTCCTGGGGGGTTTCGCCTTGCCGGAAGAGTGGTCGGCCTTCGTGCTGGATACCCGCTACACCAAGAATTTGATCGTCCTGACCGGGTTTGTGTCAGCCGTGGGGGCGGTGGTTTATCTGCTGGTCTGCCGGCTGCTGCGGGTGCAGGAGATTTCTCTCTTTCCTCTGCTCTGGCGGCGAATCTACCGCTTCCGGAAGACGCCGGTGCCGGCGACGGTGGAGGAGCATGAACACGGACATTCTTAGTTACATCCGAAACTTTGCGATCATTGCCCATATTGACCACGGCAAATCGACCCTCGCCGACCGGCTGATGGAGCGGACCGGCGTTCTCCCCCCAATCAACCAATCCACCAATCAGCTCGATTCTCCTCGCATCGACCGGATGGAGCTGGAAACCGAGCGGGGAGTGACGATAAAGCTGAAAGCCGTCCGCCTTCCCTATAATCTAAGTTCTAAGTTCTCCGTTCTTAATATGATTGACACCCCGGGCCACGCCGATTTTTCCTACGAAGTGTCCCGCTCGCTGGCCGCTTGCGAAGGCGTCCTCCTCCTGGTAGACGCGACCCAGGGAGTTCAGGCCCAAACCCTCTCCCACTTGGAGAAAGCCCGCGAGTTGGGATTGACGATTGTCGGCATCGTCAACAAGATCGATTCGCCGTTGGCCCGGACGGCGGAGACCGAAAAAGAACTGCGGGACTTGGGGATCGAGGGAGAGATTTTTCGGATTTCCGCGCTAAAAGGAGAAGGGATCGATAAGGTCTTGCAGGCGGTGGTGGAGCGTATCCCACCCCCGGGTGGTGAGCTTGCCGAACCATTCCGGGCGCTGGTTTTCGATTCCACTTTAGATCCCCACCTCGGTGCCATCGCCTACATCCGCGTTGTTGATGGGCAGATCGACCAATCAACTACTCAACCAATTAACTTCCTCGGCACAGGAGTTAAAGCGGCCGTGAAGGAGCTCGGTTACTTCTCCCCGGAGAGAAAACCCACCGAGGTCCTGCGGGCGGGGGAAATCGGCTACATTGCGACTGGGATTCGGGACCCCCGGGAAGTGCGCGTCGGCGACACCATCGTTTTGGACCAAACCACCAAAACACCAAACCACCAAATCACTGCTCTCCCCGGTTATCTTCCTCCTCAATCCTACGTTTTCGCTTCTTTCTTTGCCCAGAACACGGAGTTCGAGGAGTTCCGGAAAGCGCTGCAAACCCTTCGCCTGGAGGAGCCGGCGATTTCAGTCGAAGAAATTTCGGCGCTGGCTTTCGGCCGGGGATTTCGGATCGGGTTCTTGGGAACATTCCATCTGGAGATTGTGCGGGAGCGGCTGACGCGGGAGTTTGGGTTGGAGCTGATCGTCACCAAGCCGACGGTTGCTTTTCACGGCTTGGAAGAGGAGCCTTGGATTGCTTTGACCGTGCTGACCCCTTCGGAATACCTGGCGGCCGCGGTCCGCTTGATAGTTGAGCGGCGAGGGAAGCTGGGGGAAACCGTTCCTCTGGGTAACCGGCTCAAGGTTTCTGCCGAACTACCGCTGTTGGAGTTCGTCCGCGGATTCTATGATGCGCTGAAGAGCAGTTCGCGGGGATACGCCTCTTTGTCTTGGGATTTTTTGGACTACCGTCCTGCCGATCTAACCCAGTTGGAGATCCTAGTACACGATTCTCCGGTGGAGGGGCTAACCGAGATTGTCTTGCGGTCAGAGGCGGAGCGGATGGGACGGGAGAAGCTGAAGAAGCTGAAGGAAATTATGCCCCCCCAGCTCTTTGCTTATGCGATCCAAGCGCGCGCCAACGGAAAAATCTTGGCTCGGGAAGATGTCTCGGCCGTTCGCAAAGATGTCCTCGCCAAGCTTTCGGGAGGGCACGTCGAGCGGAAGATGAAGAAGCTTCAGGAGCAGAAGAAAGGGAAAGCGCGGTTGGCAAAGTTCGGCAAAGTGGATGTGCCGCCGGAGGCCTTTTTGGTTTAAGATATCCTAATGACTCTGGCAGTTTTGTGCTTTATCGTAAAAAATGGCCAAGTTCTGCTGGCGATGAAGAAACGCAGCTTCGGGAAAGGCTGGTGGAACGGGGCGGGTGGAAAAATTGAAGCGGGCGAATCGCCCTTGGAGGCTGTCCTGCGCGAAACTCGAGAAGAGATCGGGATTGTTCCTCTTGATCCAGTTCATCACGGGACACTCCACTTCTTTTTTGAGGACGGCCAGACCCCGGACTGGCAAGTGCACGTTTTTCGCGCCCTAGATTTTAAAGGTGAGCCTCTCGAAACCGAAGAGATGTCGCCCCAGTGGTTTTCCGTCGAGGAAATTCCCTATGACTCAATGTGGGCCGACGATCCTCACTGGCTCCCGCTTCTCCTGGCTGGCAAGCGCTTCGAAGGAAAATTCACTTTTCGCGACAATCAAACCCTGACCTCCCACGAGGTACGCGAGCTCTAGTTGATTTTTTGCTTTTTTGGCAATCATTGGGTTAAAATGCCAATACCGTGGCGGACTTAAGCCCGAGACAAGTCGAAATTTTGAAAGCGATCATTGAGGAATTCATCGCCGGCGCCCAGCCGGTCGGTTCGGAAGAACTGACCGCCAAGCGCCAGTTTCCTTTTTCCCCGGCCACCGTCCGGAACGAAATGGCGATTCTCCATCGGGAGGGATTTATCGAAAAGGAGCACTCTTCGGCCGGCCGCCGGCCTTCGGAACTGGGCCTCCGCTACTTTCTTACTTCTTTAATGCAGGAGCAGGCGATTCCGGTTTTGCAGGAAGTGGCGCTCAAGCAGCGCCTTTTTCAGTATCGGCAGAGCGGGGGGCGGATGCTGCGGGAAGCGGCGATCGCTTTGGCGGAAGCCGCCGGCTACATCGGGATTGTGACCACTCACGAGGGAACGGTCTTCCACGCCGGCACCAAGAATGTTTTGGACCACCCCGAGTTCTTCGATATCAATGTTACCCGGGCGGCGCTCAATCTGCTGGATAGCTATGATCTGCTGGAGGATCTTTTTTCGCGGGCTTCCGATCCGAAAGCAATTACGGTGCTGATCGGGCGGGAAATGGGAGTCGCAAACTTGGAGCCGGTTGGGATGGTCTTTGCACACTGGGGTAATGGGCAGAAAGGGGGAGTGGTGGCGGTCCTCGGTCCGGCCCGCCTCAATTACCCGAACGTTGTCCCGCAGGTAAGGCACCTCTCACAGTTGTTAACCGAACTAGCTCCCTCCTTCTAGACCCTAAACCCTATCCCCTAAACCCTTTTTGTCCTTCTTATCCTTTCCCTTCTTCTTTTTCTTCCAAAAAACGGTAAATTTGATCTTAATTCTGGGTTTAGGAATTCTGTTCCAGAGGGGAATGATCTTCTGCCAGAATTTGGGAAATTCAATTTTTTGGAGCGTTCGAGGGTGGTGGCGGCGGATTCTGTCCAGCTCCGCTCCGATCCTCTGCCGGGCTTCGCCCTCGGCCTTCTCGATCCTCTTTTCCAACTCGTGCTCGAGCTGGTGGATTTGGCGCCGGTCGCCTCTCTCTAATACATCGTCGACGGCTTTCTTGAGCTCTTGCTCGGCGCGCTCCAGGTCCTTCTCGGCCTCTTTCTCGATCTCGGCCACATCTTGGCGGACGTGCTCGTCAAAGCCGGCGACCTTGCGGAGGTAGCGGAAGAGGAGGATCAGGAGCAGGATGATGATGCCTAACAGAGTGCTGTAGACCAGCCAACCCGGGAAAGTGATCCCGAAAAGACTGACTGCCCGCGGGTCAACCGTGAAGGTAATCTGATCAGGGGAGCTGGTGATGCCCCGCTCGGTTACAGCGACTGCCTTCAGCCGGTAGGGTCCGGGGCGGAGGAAGCCGGTGTGTTCGTATTCAAATTTCCCGTCCACGGTTTCGACTTGGGCAATCAGTTCATCGTTCAGATAGAGCTCTACAATTCCCGCCGGCGCCGTTCCTTGGATGAGGATGCTCTCCAGAATCGGGATGTAGGAGCCGTCGGCCGGGGCGGTAATGACCGGATCCTCCACATCTATCACGTGAATGACGAGCGAGCTGTCGCGGTAGTTGCCGGCTTTATCCACCGCCCGGACGGTGATGGTGTGGGTTCCTTCCGCAATCCGTCCGTACTGATAAGGCATTCCGGGGACGGGGGCGAAACCTTCTCCGTCCAAGGAAATCTCGTAGTGGTCAATGCCGGAGGGCCGGTCAACCGCCTTGGCGATGATCAACGGGGCGGCGGTCACGTTCTCAGCCGGCGGTTCCGAAGTTACTTCAAACGGATCCGGCAGGGTGGTATCGATCTGGACGCGGAAGTGGGTCGTGCTTCCCCAGCCGTTGCTGTCGTGGGCTTTGATGTGGAGGTAGTGGATGCCGTCGCTGCCGGCGGTAAAGTCGCCGGCGCTGGCCGTTCCCTCCGAGACATCGTCCGGAATTGTGCCGGACTTGTTGTCAAAAACGTAAGAGAAGCCATCCGCTCCGGCCGGTTTTGTCCAGCTCAAAGTTGCCGTCCTCTCGGGATACCAGGAGTTTTGGTTGGGGTGGGTGGTTGAGGAAACGATCGGGCCGGCGAGCGGCGCCGGTTGAAGAGTGAAGCTGGCCCCGCCGGTCGACCCCAGTACTTCGGTTCCGGAACCGTCGGCCGCCTTAATGTTGGCGGTCGAGAAAGAGAGGTTGGCGGTGCCGGCCGCTTTGGCGTAGAAGGTAATCACCCCGATCGTGCCCGAGCTTCCCGAAAAATAGCCGGGGTGGCCGCACTCGAAGTTCACCGTCCCGGTGCTGTTGTTGTAGCTGGGGGAGGGGGGGATCTGGATGGTGCAGATTGAGCTTCCGACTGAAGCTCCCGTTGCTGTCAGCAGAGAAGTGGGGAATTTTACCACCGCCTTGTAGGCATTGGTGGTGTGCGAGCCGCTGTTGACTTTAACGGAAACGGTAAAAGTGGAGCCGACGTACTTTATCCCGCTGGAAGGGGAAAGGAAAAGCCGCGCATCCCCAGCTAGCGCCGGCAGGGCGTAGAAAGTAAGAGTAGAGAGTAAGAGTAAGAAAGAAATAACCAGAGGCCAAAGCCTCCGCAAAGTTCCCCTCTTACTCTTTCCACTTACTCTTACTAGTAGGTTTCTTACTACTTTCACAACCCCCATTAAACCGCAATGCGGGGGAGCAGAGCAAATGGGGCAGTGTCTAGATTAATAGACCGCCTTGAATATATCGGGAAAATAGTCCGACCGAAAATTTCTTCTGAGGAGCGAACCCGCTTTGTCTTTAAGCTTTTTGGCTCAAAGGCAATGGGCAGGGTGCGATCACGGCGGAACTATTTCCGCTTCGTTGAGGAGCTTAACCTCAGGATTCCTTGATCGCCTTTCGGAACTCCCGGACCGAGTCGCCGATTCCGCGCGCGAGCTCAGGGAGTTTTTTCCCACCGAAGAAGATCAGAAGGAAGGAAGACAAGAAGACCAGCTCCGTTGTTCCTAGACCACCCAACACTTGATTATCACCTCCTTTCCCGTATGCGTTTGCATATCTAACTTAATCCAAGCATAAATGGAATCAGCAAATCAACTAATTAGCTAGTCAACTAGCCAGCTTTCTTAAAACGCTTCGTTGAAGTATTCGTAGGTGAGGGTGGTACCCCGGTCAGTCCAAGCGTCATCGAAATCCGTTTCGGTGGGATTATTGGCGGGAGAAGCGTAGCGGTAGGCAAAGTCGCCGGTCGTCTCATCTTCTTTGAGAATGTACCAACCCCCGTCTTTGTTAATGAAGCCGTAGTAGGCCGGGTCGCCATCATCGATTTCGGTAATCCCAAAAGAAGCCGTTTGCGATTGCAGGCCTTTGATCGCCGGGTCGATTTTGGTATCGGTGGTGTCTTTGATCGCGACCGTTCCCGGTCCGGGGACGCTCCCGAAGAAAGCCGCGCCGGCTTTGCCGGGGTTTAGGATTGACCAGGCCAGCAAACCCAAGCCGACCCCGCCGACCTTCTTCAGGAAATCCCGCCGGCCCGGTTCTGTTACTCCTGGCTCTACCTCTCTACTCTCACTCTCTACTCTTACTAATGCTGCCGGTGTTTCCAACGGCATAATCACCGGCACCGCCGGCGCGGGTTTAAAGTCTTCCCAAGCGACGGAGGGCCGGGGTTGGGCTTTGGCTTTTTCCGGCGCCGGGCTCTTCCGGAAAGCCTTGGCAATCAGCGATCCCCAGAAAAAGGCCGGCAGCGGCAGGATCAGTCCGGCCATTGCGTATTCGGTGGCTCCGGATGCGCCGAGGAGATTAGCGGCCAGGAGGATAGTGGAAGCAATCAGGCCTAAGAAGAGCGATAAGTTTCGGATCGGGGAGGGTCGGGTCGGGGCCAGGCTGGAAACCAGGTAGAGGGCCATCGGAATAAAGAAGAGGAAGAGGACAAAGTCCTCCGGACCTCGGTTGCTGGCCGCCCCCTGATACATCAGCCCGCCGGTCACGGCCAAGTTATAAAGAATCAGCCCCACTCTCAGTGCTTTGGTCAAAAACATTTTTTCCTAAGAACTCCAATAGAGCAGGGTATTAGAGAAGAGCAGGGTTGGAACCGTCCGCGAATCGCAATTCGGTTATAGCAAAAATCCCGGGGAAACTCAATCTCGCTTATCGCTAGGGCTCTTCGGTTTTTCGGCGGGATTCTCCGGCTCCGCCGGCGCTTCCGGAGCGGGCTTCTCGATCTCCATGATCCGGGGTCCGGGGCTCTCCGGCTTTTCTCTTCGGTTCTTGATCGCGGTTCTTACCTTCCTGATCCACCGCCTTGCCAGCAGGATCAATCCCGCCAGCGCCGCCAGCAGGAGCGGATAGAAGAGATAGCCGGGGACGATCAGTCCGAAGAGGTTGACCGCCCAAGGGTTGATCCTGAATTTGACCGCCGCCGGCTCACTCTCAATCCCGTCCGCGTTCAGGAAAACGGCGGTCAGTTCGTGCTCCCGGGGCGAGAGTAACTTCCGGTAGGTGTAGTCGGTTTCGGGACTGTCGAGCGTCGCAATCACCTTCCCGTCCAGCGCCAGCTCGATCCTGCCGAGAGCGGTCGAGGTAGCGGTGATTTCCAGCGGTCCAAAGAGGGGAATTTGATCTCCTTCCGCGGGGCGAGTGATCGTCGGCGCGGAGACGCCGATCACATCGATGGTAACTTCGGCTTCTTTGACGTTGCCGGCCCGGTCCACTGCCCGGACGGTGATCTCATGGACCCCGCCCCGGATCCGCTCGAACTGGTAGGGGCTGGTCGTGGTGGTGAAGTCGGTCCCATCCATTGCAATCTCGTAGTGGTCCACCCCGGAAAGGGCATCGGTCGCCGCAAACGACAGCAGGGGAGCGCGGGAGATCCGGTCGCCGGGCGGGTCGACGACGATCTCGAAATCCGCCGGCGGGGTGCTGTCGATTTGGAGGCGGAAGTGGCCGGTGTTGCTCCAGCTGATGCCGCTCCGGGCTTTGAGGTGGAAGTACCAAGGGCCGTCGGCCAGGCCTTCGTAGGTCTTGGTAGTTTCCGTTCCTTCCGAATTATCGTCCGGGATTTCGGTTGATCTGGTGCTCAGGACGTAGGAGAATCCGTCTGTTCCCGAGGGAGTAGTCCAGTTGAGCGTCGCGGTTTTTTTCTGATACCAAGCGTCTTGGTTGGAGTGGGTCGAAGAAGAAATCGCCGGTACGCCTTCCGGGGTTTCTTGAAGGTCGAAGGTTGATGCCTCCCGAACGCTTAGAATCTCCGTTCCCCGCCCGTCGTGCTTTTTGACATTTCCGGAGGCCACGCTGACGGTAGCGGGGCCGGCGGCCTTAACCCGGAAATCAATCGTTCCAATTCGGCCCGCGCTTCCCTTATAGGGAGTAGTCGCGCCGCACTCCAGGGTCGTTTTGGTCTGGGTGAGCCAGAGGTCGCAGATCGAACCGCCGCCGGAAACGGCGACCGCTTCCAGCTTGTCGGTCGGGTAGGCGAGCACTGCTTTGTAGGCGTTGGTCAAGTTCCCGCCGGTGTCGACCAGCACGTCCACCGAGAAGTACTGCCCGACGTAGTAAGTCGCAGCGGAGGGAGAAAGATACAGCTTCGCACTGGCGGCGTTAGCGAAGCTAGTAAGAGTAAAGAGTGAGAGTAAGAGTATAGGGATGCGGAGCAGATTAAATTTTTTGGAAAAGTTAATTCGCATTTTTTTTCATCAACCCGGAAAGCATTCGGGCAATTTCCTCAGCTTCTTTATAAAGACGGTCATAGGTCTCTTGTTCGATTAGCTTTCGGTTTAGCGCAATCCTCAGAAGATTAACCGTCTCGTAAGCGGATCCTCTTGCCACATTATAGAGCTGGTTAGTCTCCTTTATCGAATTCCTTCCGTTTGCCTCCGCGATGTTGGTCGGGACTGAAATCCCGGCCCTTCTCAACTGGTCGCCCAAGCTGAATTGATAACGCTGGGGCAATTCATCGGTTATTTCGAGTATCTTATCCGAATAAGCGATTGCCTTTTTCCAGACGTTTAGTGTTTCGAATTTAAACATTTTGTTTTTGTGTTTTCTTCTTACTCTTCACTCTTACTCTTTACTACCTCCGATTTTCCCTCTTACTCTATCCTCTTACTCTTACTAAATGCCCTACGGGCATTTCCCCCAGTGGAACAGCAAGATCGAGAAATCCGTTAGATTCACGTAGCCATCGCCCGAAAGGTCGTGAGCCGGATTGTATTGGTTCCAGTAGAACAACATGATCGAGAAATCGGTTAGGTCGACCCAGCCGTCGGAGTTGTAGTCGCCGAGGCA
>JBBDZL010000009.1:0-2834 GCA_040900215.1 Patescibacteria group bacterium
AGTATTGGACGGCTCGGCTAGCGCCGAACCTAGCAATATTCCAAGATTATCTCTTGGAATATTGGGGTCGCTTGCGGGCCTTTCTCAAAAAGTATTTCTTGCGCTCTTTTTCGCGGGGATCTCTAGTCATCAGTTCGACATCTCGAAGCGGCTTCCGCAGCTTATCATCGGAAAGAACCAACGCCCGGGCAACCCCTAAAACTACGGCATCCAACTGACCGGCCTTTCCTCCCCCGGCGGTTTTGGCGGTAAAGAAAAACTTGCCTTCGGTTTCGGTCGCCCGAAACGGCTCCCCCAGCCGACTCTGGGAAGCAGGGGATGGGAAATAGGCCGCCGCCGGAACCCCGTTTACGGTTGACTCCCCTTTCCCCTCGGACATCCGAACGGTGGCGGTGGCTTCCTTTCTCCTCCCGATCGTTTGATAGAATTTTGTTTGCTTTTCAACCATCTTATTTCTTTGCTTTCTCAACCATCTCCCCTTCTTTTTCAGGATACACAAAGAAGCGGGTAATCATCTTCCGGCTGAGCTTGTTGTCGGGCAGCATCCCCAAAACGGCGCGGCGAATGATTTCTGTCGGCCGGCGCTTCCTTAAAGCTCCCAGCGTTTCGGATTTCAGTCCGGATGGATAACCGGAGTAGCGGAAATAGCGCTTCTGAACCTCTTTCTTTCCGGTCACCGCCACCTTCGCGGCATTGATCACCACCACGTAATCTCCCCGATCGAGATAGGGAACCCGCTCGGGCTTATCCTTGCCCATTAGGAGCCGGGCCGCCTGGGTCGACAAGCGCCCCAGAATCTGATTCTCGGCGTCCAGCAGGTGCCAGCTCCTCAAAATTTTATCCTCGTTTTTCTTCTCTCTTTTTGACATTTCTTGTTACTTTTCCGCCAGAGGTGTGCCCCAGAGGCGCATCAGCCTTTGGCTGAGATTTCGCTCCGCTCAACTTGGCAGCTGCTTTCTTAGGAGCTTTTTTCGCTGGTTTTGCTTTCTCTCCCGACGCTTTGGTCGGGACCCCGACTTCCTGACGTCGGGGTTTAATCTCCTCCACAAACTCCACCCGGGCTTGCGGCGCCCGGTCCCCCCGCCGATGGGCTAGTTTGATAACCCGCACATATCCGCCAACGCGCTGGGAAAACTGTGGAACAATTTGTTCTAAAAATTTTTGGGCTGCGCTTTTCTGGGTAAAAAGCGCCAGCGCCTTTCGGCGCGTCACTAAACTTAAATCCTTGGAGCGCGAGATCAACCGTTCGATCTCCCTCTTCAAGGATTTAGCCCGCGCTTCGGTGGTCGTTACTTTTCCATAGGAAACCAGAGAGGTGAGGAATTGACGCATCAGCGATCCTTTCATGATTACTTCTTTCCAGACGCTTTGGTCGGGACCCCGACTTTACGTCGGGGCTTAGGGGAGGGGCTCTTTCCGCCGGAGGCGGATTTCGCTTTGCTCAATTTGGCAACCTTCTTGGGTTTGGCTGCCGTTGCTTTCTTCGGGGCCGCGGTGGGGATTTTGGCGGGGGGGAACGAAGCCGCTACTCTTTCCAGGTGGGTCCGCAGAATCTCGGCGGCCTGGCCCAACGCCCGGGAGGGCTTGACCGTTTCGTCAGTGGTAATATCCAAAACTAGGCGCTCAAAATTTGTCTTTCGGCCGACCCGCGCCCCCTCCGTCCGAAAGGCCACCTTCAAAACCGGTGAGAAGATGGAATCCAGGGGAATCACTCCGATCTTGCCGCGCTCCCTTTCTTCCGAAGGCTTGTAGCCGACACCCTTTTCGATCATCGTGGAAAGCGAAAGCTTGGAGTCCTTGTCGGTGAGAGTGGCGATCTTTAAGTCAGGGTTGGCCACCTCCACCTCGGAACTGACCTTTATATCCCCGGCGGTAATTGTTCTCTTTCCCTTAGCCTCGATCGTGCCCTCGAAAGGCCCGTCCGCCTTGAAGATGAATCGGATTTTCTTGAGGTTCAGCAGAAGCTCAACCACGTCTTCCTTGATCCCTTTGATCGTGGTAAAGGGATGAGTTACTCCCTGGATCCGAACTTCCGCCACCGCCGCTCCGGGAAGCGAAGACAGCAGGACCCGCCGCAAGGACGTTCCCAAAGTCGTCCCGTAACCTTCCATCAGCGGTTCAATCACAAATCGGCCCTGGCCGGCAGTTTCTTTTTCGGTTTTGATCTCAAAATCCAAGTGTTCCATTACCGGGAATAATATTCCACCACCATACTCTCATTGATCTCAGCCCCAATCTCTTCCCGCGCCGGCAGAGATGTGATCTGCGCGCTCCGTTCCTTCTCGTTCACTTTAATCCAAGAAGGCCGGATCACCTCATCGTAAAGGACCGCATCCTTTTTCGCAATGGTTATTTTATCATCAACCGCCACTAAAAGCGATGGGATGTCGGCGCGGCGGCCGTTCAACTTAATCAAACCGTGGGAAACCAGCTGCCGGGCATGGGGGCGAGTTTGGGCAAATCCGGCTCGGTAGACGACATTGTCCAGCCGGCGTTCCAGCAGCTGGAGCAGGACCTCTCCGGTTCTCTCCTTGCTGTGGAGCGCTTCCTTGAAGTAGCGGCGGAACTGCCGTTCCCGCACCCCGTAAACCCGCTTGGCTTTCTGTTTCTCCCGCAGCTGAAGCCCGTACTCGGAGAGCCGGCGCCGAAAAGCCCCGTGCTGGCCCGGCGCGGTCATTCGAGTCTTGACCGGACAGTCGTCGCGGCCGCAAATCGGCACTCCTTCTCGCCGGCAGAGCTTATGGATCGGACCGGTGTATCTTCCCATCAGACACGCCTCCTATTCTTAGGCCTCGGTCCATTGGACGATTCGCTAGCGCGAATTCTAGCAATGT
>JBBDZL010000009.1:2934-28867 GCA_040900215.1 Patescibacteria group bacterium
GGCGTCACATCAGTGATCGAGGTTACCTCTAAGCCGCCGGCCTTGAGTGATTTAATAGCCGAGTCCCGCCCCGGTCCCGGGCCCTTGACCAGCACCGCCACCTCTCTCACCCCCAACTGGTGAGCCGCCTTCGAGACCGCTTCCGCCGCCTGGGAAGCGGCGAACGGCGTCGACTTCTTGGTCCCCTTAAAGCCCGCCGTTCCGGCGGACCCGCGAACAATTACTCCCCCCACCTCCTCGCCGATCGTAATCAGCGTGTTGTTGAAGGTACAGGTGATGTGAACCACCGCTTTCTCAGGTATTTTTCTTTCCTTCTTTTTTGCCATCTTAATGTTTCTGCTTCAACCCTAAACCCTATCCCCTATACCCTACCATTAGGTCTTTTCCGACTTCTTCGCGGTGATCGCGGACTTGCTCGTTCCGGCGACCGCCATCTTCCGGCCTCGGCGGGTGCGGGCGTTGGTCTTGGTCCGCTGACCACGCGCCGGCAATCCCCGAGCGTGCCGCAGCCCGCGATAGGCGCCGATCTCTTGAAGGCGCTTGATGTTCATCGCGGTTTCGGACGCCAACTCCCCTTCCACGCGGTAGCCCCCCTTCTGAATCGCTTCTCTAATCTTACCAACCTGCTCCTCCGTCAAATCCTTAACGCGAATTCCTTCCGCCACTCCTGCTGCCGCGAGGATTTTCCGGGCCAAGGTTGCCCCGATCCCCCGCACGTAGGTGAGGGCCACTTCGATTCGCTTTTCGGTTGGAATGTCGACTCCTTCAATTCTGGCCATTTTATTTTTTAATCATCCCTGGCGTTGTTTATGTTTGGGGTTCTTGCAAACGACGTAAAGACGCCCGCGGCGCTTCACGATCTTGCAGTCTTTACAAATTTTCTTGACACTAGCTCGTACTTTCATATCTTTAAAAAATTTGCTAGGTTTTCGCCGAAGGCGAAAGCCGTCCAATTTTTTTGACACTAGCTCTAACTTTCATCGTATCTTCGAGGAAAGTGCAACCCGCCTCAGGCGGGACAGCACCTTCATAACCTTCCTATTTACTCCGGTAAACCACCCGCCCTCGGTTGAGATCGTAGGGCGACATCTCCACTCGAACGGCGTCCCCGGGAATAACTTTGATCCGATGGATTCGCATTTTTCCGGAAATGTGGGCGAGAATTTCGCGGCCATCCTCCAGTTCCACCCGAAAAAGGGCGTTCGGCAGCTTTTCCTTAATGATTCCGCTAACTTCTGTTTTTACCATATCATTCCAGATCCGTCAAGATTATAGGGCCCTCATCGGTCACCGCCACGGTGTACTCAAATAAGCCGCCCCAGCTCTTGTCGGCCGTCTCAATCGTCCAGCCGTCCGCCGCCGTCTTCAGCTCCCGGCTCCCTCCAGTATAAATCACCTCGATCGCTAACGCCATCCCGGTGGTGATTTCGGGATTGGGACCCCTCATCACCAGGCAGGGAATCTGGGGATCCTCGTGCAGCTCCTTCCCTACTCCGTGGCCGACCAAAGTATCTACCGGCGTGTACCCGGCGCCTTCCACCACCCGCTGCATCGCTGCCGAAATGTCCAAGATCTTCCGGCCCGGCCAGGCTTCGGCGATTGCCGCCCCCAGCGCTTCCTCGCCGGCCCGGAGAAAATTGAGCTTGGCCGGCGGGGCTTTCTGCCGGTCGCCGACGTAAACCGTCCAGGAAGCATCGGTGTTGAGCCCCCCGTAGAACGTCCCCAGGTCCACGCTCAAGAGATCTCCTTCTACCAATTCCCTCTCCGAGGGAATTCCGTGAACCATTCCTTCGTTGAGGTTCAGGCAGGTCGTAAACCGGTATCCTTTGACCCGCTCAAAGGCTGGTTCCCCTCCCGCGGCCACAATCGTTTCGCGAGCGATCTTCTCCAACTCCAGAAGCGAAACTCCCGGCCGGGCCGCGGCAAATGTCCGCTGCAGGGCCGCGGCGGTAATCCGCCCCCCTTCCCGCATCAGTTCAATTTCGGCTTGATTCTTGATTGGAATCATTGGAGTTTCGACATTACTTCCCGGGATGCACCGGAAACGTCGGAAGAAGCGTCCACCTCCACCAAAATTCCCGTGCTCCGGTAGAAAGCCAGAATCGGCTCAATATTTTCGTGGTAAACGTCCAACCGCCGTTGAATCCGCTCCGGACGGTCATCCGACCGCCCGCGGCGCAGGAGACGCTGAAAAGCCACGCTCGGATCCACCTTGAGGTGAAAAACTTTGTTGACCGGAAACATTCCGTTGATCATCCGGGCCTCGCCGATCGTCCGGGGCAGGCCATCCACCAAAAACCCGCGCTGGGGATCAACCCCCGCCAACTCCTCTTTAAAAAGCTTGATCGCCAGCTCGTCGGGCAGCAGCTCGCCGGTTTCCAGCGCCTGCCGGGCCGCCTCGGCTTCCGGACCATGATTTCGCTCAACCAAATCCCGCAGCCGCTGGCCGATGGAAATGGCCGGGATATGAAGGGACTGGGAGAGAGCCCGAGCCACGACCGACTTGCCGCTGCCGGGGGCGCCAATTAGGATGAGGCGCATTAAAGACCGGGGACTTTCATGTTCATCAGCATTCCGGAGAGCTTCTTGGAAACTTCTTTCTGGGATTCCTTGACCGCCTTATTAAAGGCCTTCTTGAGATCATCGCGCTTTTCGCCGGCGACGGTCACTTCTTCAATCTCCTGGTCGCCGCGGATTTTAATCACCACGTCACCCTCGGAAACTTCGACGGAAATCTGCTCCATTTCGGACTTCAATTTCTGCCCTTGCTTCCGCAGATCATTCAATTGTTTCATCTGTTCAAACATCGTTTGTTCTTAAAGCGATGGACAACCGAGCGCTTGCGCGAGGAAAGTACATTATCCTCTTCAACATTCTACATCTTATATCTTACTTAATTTAGAGGTAACCCTCATACTCCCTCACCGACAGCTCTCCCTCCAGCTTCCGGAGGGTTTCTAGAACCACCGAAACTACGATCAGGACCCCGGTCCCGCCCAAAGTAAAAGCGGTCACTCCTGTCAGCGCCGAACCGATCGAAGGGAGAATGGCGATCAGGCCCAAGAAAAGGGCCCCGAAGAACGTCGTCCGGGAAACAATTCGATCGATAAAATCTTTGGTCGCCATTCCGGGCCGAATTCCGGGAATGAAGCTCCCCCGCTTCTGGAGGTTCTCCGCCAGGTCCTTGGTGTTGAACACCACCGCGGTGTAGAAGAAGGTGAAGAGAAAAACGAGGGTAAAGTAGAAAAGGTTATAAAAGAGCCCGGTCGGAGAGAAGAGCCGGACAATCTCGGCCGAAATCTGGGCTAGTTGGGGATTTCCGACTCCGCCGAGATAGCGGGCGATGGTCGGCGGAATCAGCACCAGCGAGACCGCAAAAATGATCGGGATCACCCCGGCCTGGTTAATGCGGAGAGGCAGAAAACTCTGCGCCCCGGCGTTCGGCCCCCGGACCGCGTACTGGATCGGAATCCGGCGGAGGGCCTCGTTGATTAGCACCACCGCGGCGAAAAGCCCCAAGAGAAGAGCCAGGAAAAGCGCTAAGTTGGCTACCTGGCCGGCAGTGAGGGCCGTCAGGGACTGGGCCAGAGAAAGCGGGTAGCCGGCGGCGATTCCGACGAAAATAAGAAGGGAGATCCCATTGCCGATCCCCCGCTCGGTCAGCAGTTCTCCCAGCCACATCATCAGCATCGAACCGGCGGCAAGAGCCAGCACCAGAGCGACCAGAGAAAGCGGCGAAAGGAAGGTGACTACGCCCTGCTGGCGAAGGAGAAAATAAAAACCGAATCCCTGCATGATTGCCAGCGGCAGAGTCAGTAGGCGGGTGTATTGGTTGAGCTTAGCTTGCCCCCACTCCCCCTCTTTGGAAAGTTCTTTGAGACTGGGAAAGCCGAAGGTCAACAGCTGGAAGATAATCGAAGCGTTGATATAAGGACCTAGCCCGAGGGAGACGACCGAGAAGTTCTCCATTGTTCCGCCGGAGAAAGCGGAAAGCAGGCCCAAGAGGGCATTGCCTTGGAAGAGCTGACGGAGCTGTTCCCGGTCTACTCCAGGCAGAGGAACGTGCGCCAGGAACCGGAAGATTAAAATCACCAACAGGGTAAAGATGATCCGATTCCGCAGTTCCTTTTGGAACCAAATTCTCTTTATAGTCTCGATCATTTTGAACGGCGCCGCGGCAAACGCCGAACCAAAGGAATCTGACCTCCCTCAAAAGAGGGCCGAAGGCGACCGCGAATCTTCTGGCCCTTAGCTCCCTTGCCGGTCGTGTGGCCGCCCTTTCCCGAACCGTACCCTCTCCCTATTCTCTTCTTTTTGCCCTCGACTAACCGAGAAAGCTCATTTAGTTCCATGGTCTTTGCTCAAAACCTCCAACGCCCGAATCATCGCCTGGGCATTTGCCATCGCATTATCGGTTCCCAATATCTTGGCGGAGGCGTCCGGCACCCCGGCCAGCTTTAAGATAGATCGCACCACACCCCCGGCAATCAGGCCCGATCCCCGGGGCGCCGGCATCAACAGCAGCTGGGCCGCTCCCTGCTTGAAACTGATCCGGCGCGGGAGGGTAGAACCCCGCATCGCCACGGAAAAGATCCGCTTCTTGGCTTGGGAAGTAGCCTTGCCGATCGCCGACCGCAGATCTCTGGCCTTACCGTAGCCCAGGCCAACCCGGCCCTTGCCGTTCCCCACCGCCACCAAAGCCGCGAAGTTGATCTTATCTCCGCCTTTAATCTTTTTCGCCACCCGATTAACAACCAAGACTTTATCAGTGAAGTCTTCCGGGAGGGAAACCGTTGGATTTCTTCTCATCATTCTTCTGTTGTCCATTTTTAGAATTTCAATCCCCCTTCGCGCGCCGCTTCCGCCACCCGCCGCACTCGGCCGTGGTAGGCATAAGCCCGGCGGTCGAAGAGAACTTCTTTGATCTTGGCCTTAAGTGCCTTTTCAGCCAGTTCCTTCCCCATCGCGGCCGCCCGCTCCCCTTTCGTTCCTCCTTTGGCCCCCAAATCTGAAGCCGAAACCAAGGTCACGCCCTTCTCGTCGTCAATCAGCTGGGCGTAGGTGTGCTTCCCGGAACGAAAAACGCTCAGCCGGGGGCGCTTGGCCGTCCCGGAAATTCGTCCCCGGACGCGTTTGATTCTTCTTTCCCTTTGTTCATTAATCTTTTTTATCATTTCATGCCGCTCCTCCCGCCGCCTTCACCACTTTACCCTGTTTGCGGCGGACGATTTCGTTGGCGTAGCGAATCCCCTTGCCTTTGTAGGGCTCCGGCGGGCGGAGCTTGCGGATCTGGGCGGCCGTCTGGGTCACCAGGGCCAGATCGATTCCCGAAAGCTTGATCTTGGTGCTGTCGGCCACCTCCACTACGACCCCGGCAGGGATCAGAAACTCGACCGGATGGGAGAACCCCAGCGTCATCTTCAGCCCCGAGGCGGTCTTCTCCGCTCGGTACCCTACTCCCACCAGCTCCAGCTCCTTGCTGAACCCCTGGCTGACGCCCTCGATCGCATTGCGAACCAGCGCAAATCCCAGCCCGAAGATCCGGGGTGGGACCAAGTCTGACTTGGTGACGCGGACATCCGCCCCCTCTACCGAAACCTTAACTCCGGCGGGAAGATTGACCGAGAACCGGCCCAATGGGCCAGCCGCTTCCACTGCTTGATCGGTCACCGCAATGTTGACGCCTTCCGGCAATTTGATCGGTTTCTTTCCTACCATCGTTGTTTACCAAATCTCCCCTAGCAACTCCCCGCCGATTTTCTTCTTCCGCGCCTGTTTTTGAGTCATAATTCCGGCCGGGGTAGAGACAATTGTCATCCCCAAAGGAGGGTCTTGAAGCCGGCGCCAGGAAACGTACCACCGCGCGCCGGGGCGGGAGAGCCGGCGAAGGTGCTCCAAGCGGGGGTTTTGCAGAGCCAGGAAAAATCGCGTTCCCCCCTGCTGTTTAAATTTCCGGGCTTCTACCAAGTAACCCTCCGCTACCAGCAGCTTCGCCACTTCCTCCTTGAGGCGGGAGTAGGGCACTACCACTTCGGTCCGGCCGGCCAGAACGGCGTTCCTCAAGCTATTGAACATGTCGGCAATCGGATCGGTTACCATGATGCTTTTTTCACTCCCGGCAACTCGCCCCGCGAGGCCAGCTCCCGGAAACAGATTCGGCATATTCCAAATTTGCGAATAAAAGCTCCCGACCGCCCGCAAATGCCGCACCGGTTGTAGCGGCGGGTACCAAACTTAACCTCTCTTTTGTGTCTTTCAATCCAACTCTTTCTCGGCATTATTTAATCCTTGAACGGCATCCCCAACTCCTTAAGAACCGCATAGGCCCGGTCATCGCCGGCGGCGCTGGTCGCCACGGTAACCTCCAACCCTCGGATCTTTTCCACCCGGTGAGGATCGATTTCGGGAAAGACGGTGTGCTCTTTAACCCCGATCGTCAAATTACCATGGCCGTCAAAGCTCTTCCGAGTGATCCCCTTGAAGTCCCTTGTCCGGGGCAGGGCCACCTTGATCATTTTTTCCAGAAAATCCCACATCCGGCGCCCCCGCAGAGTGACCGCCAGACCGACAATATCCCCGCGGCGAATACCGAAGGAAGCAATCGCTTTCTTGGCGGAACGGAAGGAAGGAACTTGGCCGGTAATCGCTGCCAAGTCCGCCTTTGCTTTTTCGAGGGCTTCCTTCTGGTCCCGCTCTTTGCCCACGCCGATGTTGACCACAATCTTGGTTACCCGCGGCACCGCGTAGATGTTTCCTCGGCCCAGATCTCCCTTGAATTTGGACGCTATTTCTTTTTGATAAGTTTCTTTCAGCATTATTTATTCCTCTTTTTGTCCAGACTTTCCCCACAGTGCCGGCAAGTGCGCAACCCGGTCACCCGGGAAACCTTCTTGCACTTGGGGCAGACCACTCCTACCTTCGCCACCCACAAAGGGGCCTCCGCCTCCACAATTCCCCCCGCCGAATCCTTAGTCTTTTTGGTGAAGCTCTTGAGCAGATTGACCCCGGCTACAATAACCTTTCCTTCTCTCGGAATAACCCCCAGCACTTCACCCTCCCGCCCCCGATCTTTGCCGGCGAGAACCTTAACCTTATCGCCTTTTTTTATTTTTAAATTTCTCATTTCTAAAAAACTTCCTTCGCCAGGGAGGCGATCTTCTTGAACCCTCGGTCCCGCACCTCCCGGGCGATCGGCCCGAACACCCGGCTCCCCTTGGGATTGCCCTGCTTGTCGATCACAACCCCAGCATTGTCGTCAAACCGGATGTAGGAGCCGTCCGGCCGCCGGACCTCCTTCCTTAACCGAACGATCACCGCCCGCTCGATCCCGTGATCCTTAACCGCTCCGTGAGGGTCCGCTCCCCGAATTGCCACCGAAACAACATCGCCCATCCCGGCAACGCGGGACGAACCCCGGCGAGGAATCCCGATCACCCGCAGTTTTTTAGCCCCGGAGTTGTCCGCGGCCACGAGGATAGTTTCTCTTTGAATCATTTTTTGGGCTCCTTTCGGCTTACGGCCTTTTCTTCTACAATCACTCGAAAGTGCTTGCGGGCCGAGATCGGCCGGCTCTCCTCAATCGTCACTCGATCCCCCACTTTCCACTCGCCCCCTTCGGCGTGCGCCAAATAAACCTTGGAGGTCCGGATGCGCTTCCGATAGCGGGGGTGATGGAAAACGCGCACCACTTCCACCGCCACCGTGTGGTTTACCCCAATCCGTTTGATTGTCCCTTTAAGCTTCTTTTTTGCCATTGTTCTTTACAATGCTAGGTTCTTTTTCCTCAACCGGCGCCAATTTCTTCAAAACTTCTTTCTCTCCCAGCACGGTCAGGATCCGCGCCACCTCCCGCCGCTTCGCCCGAATCTCGGCGGTGTTGGCGAGGGATCCGATGGTCCGCTTCCCCCGCAGTTGAAGAATCTCCATCCGCGCCTCGGTTAGGTCCTTCCGCAGCTCCTTCTCCTCTTTTTCCCGCAAAGATTTCAGGTCGATCATCGCTTTACGACCTTCGTCGCCAGCGGCATCTTAGCCGCCGCTAACTTCAGTGACTCCTGCGCCGCCGTCGGGGTTACTCCGGAAATCTCAAGAATGATCATCCCCGGCTTGATGACCGCCACGTAGTGGTCGACCGCCGATTTTCCCCCGCCCATCCGAGTTTCGATCGGCTTCTTGGAAACCGGCTTGTCCGGGAAGATCCTTACCCACAACTTTCCGCCCCGCTCCGTATATCCCCGCACAATTTTGCGAGCCGCCTCAATCTGCCGCGAAGAGATCTCGCCCCAATCCATCGCCTGCAGGCCGTACTCGCCGAAAGAAACTTCACTGCCGCGCCAGGCTCGGCCCTTGTTTGTCCCCCGAAACCGCTTTCTAAATTTGGTCTTTTTTGGCAACAGCATTTTTTAAGATTACCAATCCACCTTCTTCAACTCCCCTCGAAAAACCCAAACCTTAACCCCAATCTTCCCGTAGCGGGTGGAGGCAAACCGGGCCGCAAAGTCAACGTCCGCCCGCAGAGTTGAGAGCGGGATCGAGCCCCGCGAGAACTTATCGTTCCGAGCAATCTCCGCCCCGCCCAATCGGCCCGCCAGTTCGATCTTGACCCCCTTCGCTCCCCGGCTCATCGATTCCTCGATAACCTCGTTCAAAATTCGCCGATACTGCCGGCCCCGCCGCTCCAGCACATTGATCACCCGATCGGCCAGAATCTCGGCCGAAGTGGCCGGCGACTTCGACTCTACCACCTCAAGCTCCACCGGAACCCCCAAGACCTTAGTGAGCTCCACCTTGATCAACTCGGCCCCGCCCCCGCCCCGGCCGATCACCAATCCCGGTTTGGCCACCGTCACCGTTAGCTTAACCTTTGACCCGGGACGCTCGATCTCGATACTCTCTAAACCGGTCTCTCTAAGCTTGGCCGATAAGAAACGGCGGATCCGCGCGTCCTCGCCAATAAAGCGGGCGTAGTCCTTCTCGCTAAACCAGCGGGAAGGCCACGGGATAAAAACTCCGGTCCGCAGGGATTTGGGATTAAGCTTATGCCCCATGGCTACCCCTCTCTGCCGGAAGGCCTAATCTGATCGTCAGATGGGTGGAGGGCGTGGTGATTAACCCCCGGGATCCTCGTGATTTGGGATCAATCCGCCGCCGGAAGATCGGTCCCTGATCGGCGCGCACTTCCTTCACTACCCAGGTTTCCTTATTCAACCCCGGTCCGGCATTGGCGGAGGCGGAACGTAGCACCGCCAGCACCGTCTGCCCCCCGCGGGTCCCGCTGAACTTAAGGGTGGTCTCGGCTTCCGCCACTCTCTTCCCCCGAATCAGATCGGTAAAATCTCGAACCTTGGTCGGAGAAATTTTCAAATACTTTCCAAAAGCCACCGATTCTGTCTTGGCCGGCACCGGAGGGGAAGCAGTAGCTTCCAATTTTTTATTTTTAATTTTTGATTTATTATTTTCCATCAGACTCTTCCCTCCGAGAGAGTAGCCTTAACCCCCTTCGCTCCGTGCTTGCGGAAAGTCCGCGTCGGCGAGAACTCCCCCAATCGGTGCCCCACCATCGCCTCGACGATCTTGACCGGAACATGCTGTTTGCCGTTGTGAACGGCGATGGTCAATCCGACCATTTCTGGAGAAACCTGGGAATCCCGAGACCAAGTCCGGATCGGCTCGGTGCTTCCCGACTCTTTGGCCTTGAGGACCTTCTTCATTAGTTTTGGATCAACGAAAGGACCCTTTTTATTGCTTCTTGCCATTATTTTTTCTTCCTCTCCACGATGTACCGATCAGTGTGAAACCGCCGCCGCGTCTTCTTCCCCATTGCCGGCTTGCCCCAAGGCGTCTTGGGAGTCGTCATTCCGATACCGGAGCGGCCTTCTCCTCCGCCGTGGGGATGGGACGCGGGGTGCTGGGCAACTCCCCGCACCGTCGGCCGAATCCCCATGTGCCGCTTGACTCCGGCCTTCCCCAGCTTCCGCAGCTTCCGCTCCCCTCCCGCCAGCCGGCCGACCGTGGCCCAGCTCCCGTTGGTAATCCGCCGCACCTCGCCGGAAGGCATCTTCAGATGGATAAAGTTCTCTTCCCGCGCTACTACCGTGGCGGCCGAACCGGCCGTCCTCACAAACTGCGCCCCTCTTCCGGGAATGAGCTCAACATTGTGAATCTCGGTCCCGATCGGGACTTTTCCGACCGGCAAAGCATTTCCGGCCTTGATCGGCGCCGAATCTTCACTGACGACTTGATCACCCAACTTCAGCTCTTCCGGACGGAGAATAAACCTCCGCTCACCGTCGGCGTACAGGAGCAGCGCCAGGTCAGCTGAACGATTGGGGTCGTACTCGAACGACTCCACCCGCGCGGTGATGCCGCGCTTATCGCGTTTAAAGTCTATCACCCGAAAGAGCCGTTTGGCGCCGCCGCCGTGATGGCGGGTGGTCACCTTTCCGAGGCTCCGCCCCACCGCCCGCTTTCGGCCAAATTTTAATCGTTTTGCTTTCATTTTTCCGCAAAAAATTCAATCTTTCCCTCCGACAAGGTTACCAGCGCCTTCTTCTTCCCGCTCTGGAAGGACCTCACCGGGCGCTTCTTAGGCGTCCGCCAGCGGGTCTCTTTAGCCGGGGAGCGCGAGATCGCTACTTTGGAAACCTTCGTTCCTTTGTAAACGGTTTCGATCGCTTTGGCGATCTCCCCCTTCGTGGCATCCGGGGAAACCTCAAAGAGATATTTCCCGGCCCGGGCTTGGGCGTATCCCTTTTCCGAAACGATCGGCTTTTTCAAGACCTGATAGATATTCATTACTTCTTAGATTCCTCTCGCTTACGGCTAACGGCTTTCGGCTTTCGGCTTACAGCTCTTTTTGCTTTTACCGTTTTTACTGCCTTTACTTCCTCTTTGATCAGCCGATCCTTCAGCTTCCCCAACCCCTCTTTGAAGAACACTACTTCTTTAGCCGCCAGCACGGCGTAGGGATTCAAGTCCGCCACCTCAATCGTTTCCACTCCGACCAGATTCCGAAAAGAAAGCCGAATGTTGTCAGCTTTCTCCGAAAGAACGACCAACGGCTGAGTTGTCTTGAGCTTCGCCAAGAGTTCCCGCGCTTGGGATGTCTTTGGCTCCTTAAAGACCGGATCCGCCACCACGTAAACCAAGCCGGCGGCCGCCTTGGCAGAGAGGGCCGAACGCAGAGCCAGATCTTTAACCTTTTTAGGCAGGGCCGCCTCAAATGTTCGGGGCTGGGGACCAAAGGTTTTCCCGCCGCCGACCCAAATCGGCGAACGCACCGAGCCGTGCCGGGCCCTACCCGTTCCCTTCTGGGCCCAGGGCTTGCGACCGCCGCCGGAGACCTGCCCCCGGGTTTTGGTTGCGACGGTGCCGGCGCGCTGGATCTTTTGATAAACGTGAATGTACTGGCGGAGGACAGTGGCGTGCGGCTTAACCTCAAAGATCTTCTCCGGCAGTTCCAGTTTGCTCTCGGTTTTGACACCCTTGGCGCTAAAAATATTAACTCTCATTGGTTTCTTCTTTCTTCTCCTGCCCCTCCTCGACTTTCCCTCTTGCCTCCTCTGATTCCGTCGTTTCTTCTGTTTTGACTTCTGTTTCCTCACTGCTGGCTGCTGG
This sequence comes from Patescibacteria group bacterium, assembly GCA_040900215.1. Taxonomy (GTDB): domain Bacteria; phylum Patescibacteriota; class WWE3; order 9FT-COMBO-53-11; family 9FT-COMBO-53-11; genus 9FT-COMBO-53-11. The sequence goes on from JBBDZL010000009.1 coordinate 14,548, forward strand.
CTGCTGGCTGCTGACTTCTTTGGGTTCATATTCCAGCCAGAGCCGGCTCAAGCGGGGGCCCGGCAGGGGGCCGAAGATCTTGGCGGTCTTCCCTTCTGGATCAATCTCCAAAACGGCCGATCCCCGGAGAGTAACCTGCTGCCCGCCCATTCTTCCCGCCATCCGCTTGCCGCGATAGACCCGGCCGGGGGTGGTCGTTCCCCCGATCGAACCGGGAGCCCGGCCCTTGGTCGATCGCCCGTGGGTCGCCGGCATTCCCTTGAAACCATGCCGCTTCATTACTCCCGCAAATCCTTTGCCCTTGGCCTTTCCGACAATCTTGACGACGGTACCCGGGGTGAGATCGGTCGGAAACTCCGCAAAGGAAACAACGGTGACCGGGCGGACCTCCCCGCCCTCGGTAAAGATTTGAGTCATATCCAGTTTTCGGGCTTCGATCCTAGTCATTAAAAAAGCCGCTGCTCAAGCGGCCAAAAGTTCAGCGATTATTAGCACTAGCCAGTCGGTGGACTGCTGTCTGCTGTCTTTTTAAGACGCTTGGGCATTAACGTAGAGATAGTAACAGAAGAAATCAAACTTCGCAAGGGAGGAAGCGAGAGGATCATTTTCGAGTGAAACGAGAAAAGAGGGTTGGTGAGTGTAACGAACCGTTTTATTTCCGAGCGAAGCGAGGAAAGGAGGTTCTGCTCGAAGGGCAGGTTCTCACATCTTCACCTCGACCCCGACGCCGGCGGGGAGATCGAGGTTGGAAAGCTCGTCGATGGTCTTGGGGGTCGGTTCTTCGATATCGATCAACCGTTTGTGGGTTAAAATTTCAAACGATTCACGGGAGCGCTTGTCGATGTGGGGGGAGCGAATTACAGTAAAAAGCTCCCGGTCGGTCGGGAGTGGAATGGGGCCAACGACTTTGGCTCCGGTGCGGATAGCAGCATCAACAATCTTTTCCGCACTGCGGTCAATCACTCGGGCGTCGTAAGCTTTTAAACGAACGCGAATCCTTCCTGTTGGCATCTCTTAAGGTGCTGTCCTCGCCGCGCGAAACCCGTCTTACTTGCTGACCTTGGAAACGACTCCCGCTCCCACCGTGTGGCCGCCTTCGCGGATCGCAAAGCGCATCGTTTCCTCCAGCGCTACCGGCTGAATCAGCTTAACGGTTACTTTAACGTTGTCGCCCGGCATCACCATCTCCACCTCTTTGGGAAGAGTCATCTCGCCGGTCACGTCGGTCGTCCGAATGTAGAACTGGGGCCGGTATCCGGTAAAGAACGGGGTGTGGCGCCCGCCTTCCTCCTTGGAGAGAACGTAGACTTCGGCTTCGAACTCGGTGTGAGGGGTGATCGATCCCGGAAGGGCGATTACCTGCCCGCGCTCGATGTCTTCGCGTTCGATTCCCCGAAGAAGCAGCCCGACGTTGTCGCCGGCCTGGGCCTCGTCCAGCGTCTTGCGAAACATCTCCACCCCGGTCACGACCGTCTTCTTGGTGTCCTTCAACCCAACCAGCTCCACCTCGTCGTTAACCTTGATCTTGCCCCGATCGACCCGGCCGGTCGCGACGGTTCCCCGCCCCTTGATCGAGAAGACGTCCTCGACCGCCATCAGGAACGGCTTGTCCAAATCGCGGGTGGGGGTGGGGATGTACTCGTCGACCGCCTTCATCAACTCCTCAATACTCTTGAGGGCCTCGGCATCCCCCTCCATCGCTTTCAAGGCGGAACCGCGGATCACCGGCACCTTGTCTCCGGGATACTCGTACTTGGTCAAGAGCTCACGCACTTCCACCTCGACCAGGTCCACTAGTTCCTTGTCGTCGACCATGTCGACTTTGTTGATGAAAACCACGATCGCCGGCACGTTCACCTGGTGCGCCAAGAGGATATGCTCGCGGGTCTGGGGCATCGGGCCGTCGGGAGCCGAAACCACCAGAATCGCCCCGTCCATCTGGGCGGCGCCGGTGATCATGTTCTTAATGTAGTCGGCGTGTCCAGGAGCATCAATGTGGGCGTAGTGGCGGTTCTCAGTCTCATACTCAACGTGGGAGATGTTGATGGTGATTCCTCGCTCTTTCTCCTCCGGGGATTTGTCGATGTCTTCAAACTTGTAGAACTGGGAGAGCTGCTTCTCCGAAAGATACCTTGTGATCGCTGCGGTCAGCGTGGTCTTCCCGTGGTCGACGTGACCAATCGTCCCCACATTAACGTGGGGCTTGGTGCGTTCGAATTTTTTCGCGGCTTCAGCCATAGTCTTTAGATATTAGAGCTTAGAACCTAGAATGTCAATAACCTTCTCACTTACTCGTTCCGGAAACTATTTTTGCAGTTACGCTTTCCGGAACTCGTTCGTAGGACGGCCGCCTGCGGCGACCTGGCTATGCTCTCGTGCCAGATATTACTTTAGCGGCAACATTCTCTGGCACTCGCTCATAGTGAGATGGTTCAATGTTAAAAGTTCCTCTTCCTGATGTCAAGGAACGCAGGGTGGTCGCGTAGCCGAACACTTCGGCCAGCGGCACGATCGCCTTGATTACCTGGGCGTTCCCGCGGGACTCCGTCCCTTGAATCTGGGCCCGGCGGGATGAGAGGTCTCCCATCGTTTCCCCCAAGTATTGTTCGGGAACGATGACCTCAACCCTCATAATCGGTTCGAGCAGGACCGGTTTTGCTCGCCGGCAAGCTTCGCGGGTTGCTTCCGAAGCGGCAATCTGGAAAGCGATGTCGGAAGAATCCACCTCGTGGAAAGAGCCGTCGAAGAGCGTCGCCCGGATATCAATCAGCGGGTAGCCGGCTAGCACTCCCTTGCCCAGCGCTTCTTTGATTCCCTTCTCGGAAGGAGAGATAAATTCAGCTGGGATTGATCCCCCTCTGATCGCATTGACAAACTCGAAGCCGGTCGCCGGAGGCAGCGGCTCGTACTTCACAAAGACATGACCGTACTGGCCCCGCCCACCCGACTGGCGGATGTACTTCCCCTCCTGCTCCACCGTCGCCGTGATCGTCTCTTTGTAGGCGACCTGCGGAGCGCCGACGTTAGCCTCGACGTTGAACTCCCGCTTCATCCGATCCACCAAAATCTCCAGGTGGAACTCCCCCATCCCCGAGATCAGCGTTTCCCCGGTTTCATGGTTGGACGAGATTTTAAAGGTGGGGTCCTCTTCCGCCAGCTTCTTCATCGCCCCTCCCAATTTTTCCTGATCAGCTTTGGTTTTGGGCTCAATCATGACCGAAATCACCGGCTCGGGGAAGGAAATGTTCTCCAAGATGATCGGCGATTTTTCATCGGAGAGCGTGTCGCCGGTGGCGGTTTGGGCCAGCCCGACCGCCGCCCCAATCTCCCCCGCCCCGATCTCGGCAATTTCTTCGCGGGAGTTGGCGTGCATCAAAAGAATCCGGCTGATGCGCTCCTTAACGTTCTTGGTGGAGTTTAGGACGTAGGAACCGGAAGAGATTTTGCCGGAGTAAACCCGGAAGTAAGTCAATCGGCCCACAAAAGGATCGGTCTGCACCTTAAAGGCCAGCGCCGCAAAGGGTTCGCTAGTGTCGGCTTTATGGGTGGTTTTATTGCCGGAAAAATCCAGCCCTTCCACCGGGGGTTTGTCCAAGGGAGAGGGCAGATAATCGATCACTGCGTCGAGAACTTTCTGCACCCCCTTATTGTGCAGGGAGGAACCGCAGAGGACCGGAAAAGCCTGGGCAGTAAGCGTCGCCCGGCGCAGCGCTTCCTTGAGCTCCGCCAGCGAAAGTTCTTCGCCGGCCAAGTACCGGTCCAGAAGCTTCTCATCTTCTTCAGCAATCGCTTCAATCGTTTTGGCGCGATATTTTTCCAATTCTCCTTTGAGCTCCGCCGGCACTTCTTCTTCGATCACATCCTCCCCCAGCTTACCCTCGAACCGATAGGCCTTCTGTTCCAAAACGTCGATCATGCCCGAAAACTCACCCTCCCGGCCGATCGGGAAATTCAACACAATTGTTTTGGCGTCGAGCTTTTCTTTGATCGATGCCAGATCCTCCTCGTAGTCCGCCCCGATCTTGTCCATCTTGTTGATAAAGCAGATCCGGGGAATCTTGTATTTGTCGGCTTGCCGCCAAACCTTTTCGGATTGAGGCTCAACTCCCTCTTTCCCGTCAAAGACCACTACCGCCCCGTCCAGCACCCGCAGCGAACGCTCGACCTCGGCCGTGAAATCCACATGCCCGGGAGTGTCAATAATATTAATGCGGTGATCGTTCCAAAAAGTGGTGGTGGCGGCGGCGGTAATCGTCACCCCCCGCTCCCGCTCTTGTACCATCCAATCCATCACCGCTGCTCCCTCATGCACCTCGCCGATTTTGTAAGTCCGGCCGGTGTAGTAGAGAAATCGTTCGGTCGTGGTGGTCTTGCCGGCGTCGATGTGGGCAATAATCCCGATGTTCCGAACCTTGTCGAGGGGGGCTTTAAATCCTACCTTTGCGGAAAGTTTTTCTTCTGACATTTTGTTTCTTCAAAATGCTAGGGCGTTTTCCCGCCCGTCCATTTTCGAACCTCTCATCCTATCAGAACCAGAATAGCGGAGCAACCCGGAAGATAGCAAACGGGCGGCCGAGGACGCCCGCTTTGCGAGCTAGCTTTTTTGTTTTTTCAAAAAAGTAGCTTAAAATAAAGAAAACGAAAGGAAGGAGGGGAAGATGGCTAAGACGCTCCGCGTCTATTTGCCGCCGGAAATGGCGGACGTTTACGAGCGCCACGAGAAGCTGGAAGTCGATCAGATTGACAGCCTCAAGCGCCATCACGAGAGAAGCCGCCGCTACCGCCAACGCCACAGTCCCAAGCGCTTCCGGATCAAGAAGATCGCCCGGCTCCCGGGGGCGGACGTTTGGGTGGTGGGCGGCTCGGCGATCCGCCGCGAAATCCATGTCGATTTCACCATGGGCGGCCACGGCTACCGCTATCTCTACATCCCGCTCGATGAGATCTGGATCGACCATGCCAATTCCCAACGCGGCGACCTCTGGCCGACGATCTGGCACGAGTACTTCGAGCGGACCCTGATGCGGGGTGGGGTGCACTACGACAACGCCCACCGACTGGCCTGCCGGCTGGAGCTCACCCTGCGGGATGGAAAGACCTTTGTCCTCCCGGTCGGAACCTACCGCCAGGAGATCGGGTTTTGCGGGCCGGCCTCGCTCAAGCTCTACTTGAGCTACCTCGGTCGAAACCTATCTGAGCGCTACCTCGCTCGGCTGTGCAAAACCACCGTCGAGAAAGGGACAGACCCGGTAGACATCGTCGCGACGGTGCGGAAGCTGGGGTTCCGGGTTCGGCACTGCGGCCGGCCGCTAACCGAAAGGGAGATCGGCCGGTACTGTCGGTTGGCCCAACCCGATCAGAAGCTCCGGCGGGAACTGATCGAAAAGGTCCGGAAGCAGGCCGGCGGCGTCAAGGTCCGCAAGGCCTGGACAGTTGAGACCGTTAAGAAGGCGATTCGGAGAGGCCGACCCATCCTGGCCAACATCCAGGCAGGCCCGGGATACAGCCAGGGCCACTACGTCCTGATCATCGGCTTCTCCAAGGACCGCTTCGTGATTTCGGACGCCGATGATGACTTCGGCTACCGGGAGATCCCCATCCCCGAGTTCATGGAACGCTGGTACGAACTCGAGGATGGCACCGTCCGTGAGGGATTTGTGATCACGCTCTGAACCCAAGCCCCGATGTGCAAACCACGTCGGGGCTTTTTTATTGTTAAACTTTCCTTAGGAGGTGATGAAAGATAATTTTCTTTGGTAGCCTGATAATTTTCCTGGGCGGTTTTTGGCTTCTCAGAAATCTGGGATTAATCTCGGCCGAGTTTTGGGGTGTTTTCTGGCCAACCTTGTTAATCCTAATGGGCATTAAGATGCTCTTCGGCCGATACAAGTGGAAGAAATTCTGGAGCCAATTCGAGAACGGGAAAAAGGTTAAGATCGAATAGTTTTACCCTAAGCCGCCGGAACTCGGAAGAACAGCCCCACCACGTAACCGATTAACGCGGCCGAGAGTCCAATCACGGCAATCTTTAATCCCTCGCGCCCCAGGTTCAGTCCCAGCACCTTGGCCTTGTAAACCCCGAGGACAAACAGCATCACAGCGGAAACCGCTACGGCGACAATGATGGCCGTGGAGATCGGCAGAAGAAAGAAAGGAATCAGCGGCACCAGCGACCCCACCATCGCCGAAACTCCGACGATCAGGGCATCGGTCACCGCGTGGAACTTAACGATCGAAGAGGTGTAAGCGACCGCCGCCATCGAAAATGATTCGGCGAAAGTCGCCGCCAAGCCCCCGGCGAGAGTCACCCGCAGGTCACCCGAAGCGACCGCGATCCCTAAAGTTACTCCCAAAACATTCACCAATCCGTCCTGCCCGCCGAGGATGATGTCTCTCAAGTCAAGTTTTTGATCGCTGATCTCCGGCGTCATTTGTAGTTCTTCTCCCCCGCGCGGATCGGCACTTTCAACCAATTTTCCAGCGGGGGCAGAGGGCAGGAATAGCCCTCCGTATAAGCGCAGTAAGGGTTGTAGGCGTAATTGAAGTTGAGCTCAAATTGGCCGTCCTTTTCCTCGACCTCCAAATAGCGCCCGGCGCCGTAGGTTTCGTTTCCCGAGGTGGCGTCCCGGAAAGGCAGAAAATAAGAACCGCTCTCTGCTTGATAGAGGGTCAATTCGGCCGGCTGGCCGGCGACGGTAAACCCCAGTTTACCGATTCGCTTAAAGGTTTTTTTCTCACCCGAAGAAGTTTCAAATTCCAGTGCTTCTTCCGGAACCCCGGCCAAGGAAACTTCAAACTTAAAGGTTGGGTCTTTGGGAAAATATTTCAAACCGGTAAAGGAAGAACGATCCTCCGCCGGAATTGGAGAATCCTCCCCCGCCTTAAAAAATTCGTCTTTTCTTTTGCGAAACTCAACTAAAGACTCCATTTAACTTGATTTTAGCAATCCTCTCGTGCTATAAACATTCAGAATGCTGCGCACCCTGATTTTAGGCCTTACTCTCACTCTTACTCTTACTTTCTTAGGAGGGGCGGTCTCGGCCCAAGAGGGAGAGGTGGAACCATACGAAGATATCGAAGAGTCCGCCCTCGCCCCTGACAGCCCTTTTTACTTCCTGCGCTCTTGGCAGGAAGCCATTGAAGGATTTATTGCTAACTTTCAGGGAGATGAAGCCCGCGCCGATTTGGAACTCCGTTTCGCCGAACGGCGGGTCGCCGAAATGAAACGCTTGGCCCGGCTGGGAGAAGACGGAGAAATCATGGAACGGCTCCGCCAGCGCTGGGAACAGCACCTGGCCCAAGCCCAAGAAAGAGCGGGAAAAGTGAGTGAGCGCCGGGAGGAGATCAAGGAGCGGATTCTGGAACAGATGGATCGACACCGGATAACCCTGGAGGGGGTTCTGGAACAGGTTCCGGACGAAGCCAAAGATGCGATCAACCGCGCCATCGAGAACTACGAAACCCGCCGCACCGAACTTCTGGAAAGCTTCTCGGAGGACCGGGTCGAGGCTCTTAAAGATCGGTTGAAGGAGCGGTTGGATAGTACGATCGATCGTTTCCAACTGCGCCGGGAACGTTTCCGCCGACTTTTGGAAAACGGGTTAGAATAACCCTTGGTGGTTAATTTAATTCGATTAGCAAAATCTTTCCGCCATGCTTGGCGCGGTTTGATCCACACCCTCTTCTATCATCAAAATCTACGCATTCATTTAACCGTCGCCGTGGTCGCGGCGGTGTTGGGACTTTACTTTCAAATTTCTTCCTTTGAATGGTTTGGGATCCTGGTGGCGATCTTCTTGGTCCTGGTGGCCGAGATGATCAACACTTCTCTTGAGGAAATCACCAATTTGGTTAAAGAAGATCATCACGAACGGGCTCGAATCGCCAAGGATGTTTCGGCCGGAATGGTTCTCCTGGCCACGATCTTCGCTATCTTGGTAGGACTAGCAATCTTTCTTCCTCGATTTTTCTAGGGGGTTACCACCGAAAGGACGGGCGGAGAAACGCCCTAGCTTTAGGTGGTTTTACCACCTAAAGTGGGCGAAAGCGCGATTGGCTTCGGCCATCCGGTGAACATCTTCCTTCTTTTTCACCGCCGCTCCCTCGTTGTTGTAGGCGGCGATGAATTCCTGCGCCAGTCTCTCGGCAAAAGGCATCCCCTTTTTGGCCCGAGCCGCATTCACCAACCAGCGAATCGCCAGCGCCTGGGCCCGCTCCGTCCGGACCGGCGCCGGGATCTGGTAAGTCGCCCCCCCTACCCGCCGGGAATGAACTTCCAGCTGGGGAGTAACATTAATCACGGCTTGGGTCAGCACCAGCAGGGGCTCAGCCCCCAAAGTTTGGGAGGCCTGATCCATCGCCCCGTAAACGGCGGCCTGGGCAGTTGCCTTCTTGCCGCTCATCATCACTTGGTTAATAAATTTGGTCGCCACCGTCGAGCCGAACCGGTAATCGGGCTCGATCGTTCTTTTCCGGACCGCTCCGCCTCTAGGCATTCTCCGCTCCTCCTCCCGCCTCCGGCGGGACCCCGCCGCTGGGCGGTGGCTTCACCGCCCCGCCCGCGGTCTTTTTCGTCCCGTAAATCGAGCGGCTAGTCTTTCGCGCTTCCACTCCGGCCGTGTCAAAGACTCCCCGCACGATGGTGTATTTGATTCCCGGCAGATCCTTAACTCGCCCGCCCCGGACCAGTACGATGGCGTGCTCCGCCAGGTTGTGGCCCTCGCCCGGGATGTAGGCGGTGACTTCCCGCCCGTTGGATAATCGCACTCGAGCCACCTTCCGCAAAGCCGAGTTGGGTTTTTTGGGCGTCATCGTTCTCACCTGCAAAACCACCGCCCGCTTGAAAGGAGCGGCCAGCGCCCTTCTCCGGCGGCGGATTGAGGAAAAGACTTCGGCCAACGCCGGCGTCTTGGTCCTGTGGGCAATCTTTTTCCTGCCTTTTCGGATCAGCTGTTGAACGGTTGGCATTATTTGCTCTCCTTGTCTTTTTCTTTAGCCCGCTCCCCGGTCGGAATCAGCCGCCCCACGATCACGTTCTCCTTCAGCCCGATCAATTTGTCGACTTTACCCGAAGCCGCCGCTTCGGTCAAAATTCGAGTAGTTTCCATAAAGGAAGCGGCGGAGAGCCAAGAGTCGGTCTTGAGCGAAGAGCGAGTGATTCCCAACAGAACCGCTTCCCCCGTTGCCCGCTTGGCTCCCTTGGGCAGCGCGGCGTTCGTTTGCTCCAGCTGGATCTTGGTGACCACTTCCTCCGGAATGAACTGGGTACCGCCGGGATCGGTCACCCGAACCTTGTTGAACATCTGCCGGACAATAATCTCCAAATGGATATCGTCCAAGGAGATTCCCTGGCCGGAATAAACTTTGAGAATCTCATTCACGAGGTATTTCTGGGTCAACGGGATTCCCAAAACGCCCAGGATCTTCTTGGGATCGAGATAGCCTTCGGTCAGCTGGCGGCCGGCCTCAATCTTCTCCCCGTCTGTAACGAGGATCCCCCGGCCGACCGGCACATCGAACTGCAGCGCTCCTTCCTTTCCGGTCAAGAAGATCTTCCGGGCCCCGCCCTCCTCCGAAACCGAAATCTTGCCGGCATAGGGCGCGACGTGGGCCTCAAACTTGGGCGTCCGGGCTTCAAAAACCTCCTCGATCCGAGGCAATCCTTGAGTGATGTCTTGGCTGGTGGCGATTCCTCCCGCGTGCTTGGTCCGCAGGGTCAGCTGGGTTCCCGGCTCCCCAACCGATTGCGCCGCTACCAACCCGACCGGGATCCCCACCGCGGCCGGCCGGTTTCGGCCGAGGTCCAAACCATAGCAAGCGGCGCAGACCCCATGCCGGCTCTCACAGGTTAGCGGGGAACGAATCTTAACTTCGGTAATCCCCGAAGTTTCAATCGCTTCCGCCGTCAAAGCATCAATCAGTTCGTTCTTTTTGATTAGCACTTTCCCGCGGAATTTCACATCCTCCGCCGCGGTTCTCCCGTTCAGCCGGCGGGCAAAAGTAATCAAGAAGGTTTCCTCCTCCTTGGTAAGAGAAATTGAGTTCTTGGTCTTGCAATCGGCTTCCCGGATCAGGACATCCTGGGCCACATCCACCAATCGGCGGGTGAGATAGCCGGCGTCGGCCGTCCGCAGAGCGGTGTCGACCAAACCCTTGCGGGCTCCCCGGGCCCCGACGAAGTACTCAAAGCTGGTTAGACCTTCCCGATAGTTGGAACGGATCGGCAGCTCAACCACTTTTCCGGTTGGGTCGACCACGTGCCCCCGCATTCCCGAGATCTGCTTCACCTGGTCGCGGGTGGCACGGGCCGCCCCGGAGGCGATGATCAGCTTGATTGGGTTATCCGGACCCAGAGCGTCCCAAGCCAAATCATCCAGGGTGCTGGTGGCTTCTGCCCAGACCACTCGGGAAAGCTCCCGCCGTTCGGAATCGGTGATCAGCCCCCGGCGAAAGTTTTGGTCAATCTCGATTACTTTCCTTTCCGCCTCGGCCAAAACTTTGGGTTTCTCGGGAGGAACCACGCCGTCGAAAACCGAGATGGAAACCCCCGAGTAGGCCGCGTAGTGAAAGCCGAGTTCTTTAATCGCGTCTACCAGATCGGCCACCACCTGATCCTCCTGCCCCGCTGCCAGTGCTTTGGAAATGAGATCTTTGGCCTCCTTCGCCCCGACTTTGCCGTTGTGGAACCGGAGGAAGTCGGGCAGAACGGCGTTGAAGATCACCCGACCGACGGTGGTGACTAAGGTTTCCCCTTCGATGGCCACCTTAATCCTCTCCCGCAAGAAGATCTTCCCCAAGTCGTAAGCGAGCAGGGCTTCCGATTCGCTACCGAAGGATTTGAGCTGGTCTTCCTTCCGCTCTTCCTCACCGGGCGTAACGCTCGTCAGGTAGTAGGTTCCCAAAACTTGCTCCTTGTTTGGGAAAGCAATCGGCTCGCCGGTCGCCGGACGGAGGAGATTGTTGGTCGAAATCATCGTTTTTTTAACTTCCTCGATCGCCCGCTTCGAAATCGGCAAGTGGACCGCCATCGCATCGCCGTCAAAATCAGCGTTGAAGCCGGCGCAGACGTTCGGATGGAGCTGGATCGCCGAGCCGTCCACCAATACCGGGTAGAAGCCGAGAATCGAAAGGCGGTGCAAGGATGGCGCCCGATTCAAGAGAACAGGATGGTCCTCCACCAGCTGTTCCAGGATTTCCCAAACCTCGTCCGACCGCTCCTCCAAGTAGGTCTTGGCGCTTCGCAGATTGGAGGCGGACCCCCGCAGAAGAATCTCCCGCAGAACGTGGGGCTTCCAAAGCTCCAAAGCCATCTCCCGCGGAATCCCCACTTGATTTAATTTCAGATGGGGCCCGACCACAACGACGGAACGGCCCGAGTAATCCACCCGCTTCCCAAGCAGGTTTTGCCGAAACCGCCCCTGCTTGCCGGAAAGGAGGTCGGCAAAAGACCGGAGGGTCTTTTTGCCGCGCCGAACCTTCCCCCGCCGGGCCTTGGAGGAATCAATCAACCCATCCACCGCTTCCTGCAGCATCCGCTTTTCGTTGCGGACAATGATCTCCGGCGCCCCCAGCTCCAAGAGCTGGCGCAAGCGGTTGTTGCGGTTGATCACCGTTCGGTAAAGGTCGTTCAGGTCAGAAGTCGCAAACCGGCCGCCCTCCAACTGAACCATCGGCCGCAGGTCGGGCGGGATCACCGGCAGAACGGTTAGGATGAACCAGGCCGGTTCCACCCCGGCATTCTTCAACCCTTCTACAATCCGCAGCCGACGGCGGGCCCAAATCCCCCGTTCTCCCCGGCTATCCTGGACTGTCTTGCGCAGCTGAATGGAAATCTTGCCGAGGTCCACTAAGGAAAGCGCCCGCCGAATTGCTTCTGACCCCATCATGATTTCGGCGAATTCCTTGAGGTGGGGCAGGGCCAACTCGGCCTCCCGCTCCGAAAGGACCGAGAAAAGCTTTACTCCTTTGATAATCTCCAAACCCTCCCGCTTGGCGTCCAGGATCTTGGCCTTGTTGGCCGGATCCGGCTCCTGCTTGAGCCGCTGATCGAACTCGCGCTCGAAACTTTCCAGCGCGGAAGCGCGTTTGTCGCGGTCAAACTCGGTTACTAAGTAGCGGGAGAAATAGATCACGCCCTCGACATCTCGGGAGGAAACGCCCAAAAGGATGCTGATCAGGGAAGGGATCCCGCGGAAGAACCAAATGTGGGCCACCGGCGAAGCCAAGGAAATGTGCCCCATCCGCTCTCGGCGGACGCGCTTGCTGGTGACCTCCACCCCGCACTTGTCGCAGATGATCCCCTTAAAGCGGGCCTTCTTGTACTTCCCGCAGTAGCACTCGTAATCTTTGGTCGGCCCGAAGATCCGTTCGTCGAAAAGCCCATCCTTTTCGGACTTGAAGGTCCGGTAGTTGATCGTCTCCGGCTTGGTGACTTCACCGTAAGACCAGTCCTTGATCACCTCGGGCGAGGCGACCTTAATCCGCAAAGAATCAAATTCTCGAAAAGCTTCCAAACCGCTAGGCATTTTTATTTCTCTTTATCCTCCACCGGCGCTTCGGTCGGCGGAGCTTCACCTTCAACTACTTCCGTTGCCATCGCCGCTTCTTCGGCGGAACCTTCGGTGGAGCCAGCTTCTCCCCCCGGGAGGGAGAAGGCGGCAGCGGCCAACTCAGCTTCCTCCAGCGCCGGCGGTTCGGGAAGCGGGATGACCTCCCCCGCCCTCGGTACCACCACTTCTCCGCCTCCCTTTAACGGTTCCACATTAAGGGCCACCCCGTTGAGTTCCCGGATCAAAAGCTTAAAGGATTCAGGAAGAGTCGGTTCGGGAATATCTTCTCCCTGAACAATCGCCCGGTAGGCGGCCGAGCGCCCCGCCAGATCGTCGGACTTGGTCGTCAGCATTTCCTGTAAGGTGTAGGCCGCCCCGTAGGCCTCAATCGCCCAAACCTCCATCTCCCCAAAGCGCTGGCCCCCGAACTGGGCTTTTCCGCCTAGCGGCTGCTGGGTGATCAGCGCATAGGGACCGGTCGAGCGAGCGTGCATTTTGTCTTCCGCCAGGTGCTCGAGCTTGAGGATGTAAGCGCTGCCGACCACCACTTCCTGCTCAAAGGGTTTGCCGGTGCGGCCGTCGAAGAGCCGAACCTTGCCGGAAACCGGCAGATTCGCTTTCTCCAGCTGTTCCCGCAATTTATCTTCCTCAAACTTTTCAAAAACCGGCACAGCGTATTTCTTGCCCAACTTCGCCCCCGCCCACCCCAGGTGGGTTTCCAAGAGCTGGCCCAAGTTCATTCGGTTAATCACGGAGTGAGGTGCCAGAATAATGTCTACCGGAGTGCCGTCTTCCAAGTATGGCAGGTCCTCCGCCGGCACAATCCGGGAAATAACGCCTTTGTTGCCGTGCCTTCCCGCCAGCTTATCGCCGACGGTGATCTTGCGAATTTGGGCGACTCGCACATAAATCTCCTGCAGGACACCCTCCGGCAATTCGGCCTCTCCCCGGTTCAGAATCTTCACTTCCACCACCGTCCCCCACTCGCCGTGAGGAACCCGCAGCGAAACATCCCGAACTTCCCGGGCTTTTTCCCCAAAGATCGCCCGCAGCAGCCGCTCCTCGGCCGAGAGCTCGGTCTCACCCTTGGGGGCGATTTTGCCGATTAGGATATCGCCGCCCTTCACCTCCGAACCGATCGCCGCGATCCCCTGCTCGTCCAGGTTGCGAAGCGCCTCCTCGGAAACGTTCGGAATATCCCGGGTCACCTCTTCCGGGCCTAATTTGGTCTCCAGTACCTGAATGCTGTGTTCGGAGATGTGGATGGAAGAAAGCAGATCGTCCCGGCGGAGGCGGTCGGAAATCACGATTGCATCCTCATAGCCGTAGCCGCCCCAGTACATGTAAGCGACGGTTAGATTTCTCCCCAATGCCAGTTCGCCCTGGTCGGTGGCCGGTCCGTCGATCAACACGTCACCCTTCTTAAAAGCCTGCCCCGTCTCCACCTGAACATGCTGGTTGTAGCAGGTCTCATCGTTGCTTTTGAAAAATTTCTGGAGGTCATATTGTTTCTTCTTCCCACCTTTGTAAATGACTTCCAACCTCTCAGCGTCCGCGTAAGAAACCTTCCCGGCCTCCTCGGCCAGAACCGTTAGGCCGGAGTTGACCGCCAGATCCCGCTCGATCCCCGTTCCGACGATTGGAGACTCCGGCGAAACCAGCGGCACCGCTTGGCCAACCATGTTGGAAGCCATCAAGGCCCGGTTTACGTCGTCGTGGGCCAGGAAAGGCAGGAGGGCCGCCGAAGCGGAAACGATCTGGCGCGGAGTCAC
>JBBDZL010000009.1:28967-32210 GCA_040900215.1 Patescibacteria group bacterium
GGGCCAGGAAAGGCAGGAGGGCCGCCGAAGCGGAAACGATCTGGCGCGGAGTCACATCCACCAGGTCGGCCTGCTCGGCCGCCCCAAAGAAGAACTCGCTCTGGTGCCGGAGCGGGATCCGCTCCTCCATAATCCGGCCGCCTTTGCCCAAGCGGATGGAGGCATCGGCGATCACGTACTGGTCTTCCTGCGAAGAGGTGAGATAGATGATCTCCTTAGTAACCACCGGGCGGCCGTCCGCCTTTTTGACTTTACGGTAGGGAGTTTCAAGAAAACCGAGGGGGTTGATGCGGGCGTAGAGCGCCAAATGGGTGGTCAAGCCGATGGAAGTTCCCTCCGGGGTTTTGACCGGACAGATCCGGCCGTAGTGGGTGTAATGGGCGTCCCGGACCGAGAAGCTGGCCCGCTCGGCAGTTAGCCCGCCCGGACCTTTCACCGACAAGCGACGGAGGTGCTCCAGCCCTGCGAGGGGGTTAACCTGCTCATGGTACTGCGAGAGCTGGGAAGAAGCAAAGAAGGAGTGAAGCCGGGCTTCCACCGGACGGGTTGAAATGATGGCTAACGGCTTGGGAAGCTGGTCGCGGGCCTGCAGGCTCATTCGCTCTTTCACCACTCGCTCCAGCTGAATGAATCCGATCCGCAGCTGGCCTTGAATCAGCTCGCCCACGGTCCGGACCCGCCGATTGCCCAAGTGGTCGATATCGCTCGGCTCCCCCACCCCATGGTTCAGCTCGATTAACCGCTTGATTGCCGAGATCAAGTCATTCCGGGTGATCAGCCGGTTGCGCCGTTCTTCCAAGGACAGGTTCAAACCAAGAATCTCGTTCAGCTTGAAGCGCCCGGCCTTCCCCAGATCGTAGCGGCGGGGGTCAAGGAAGATCCGCTCAAAAGTGAGCTTGGCGGTGTCGAGCAGGGCCGGCTCCCCCGGCCGAACCTTGGTGAAAATCTCCACGATCGCCTCCTCATAGGATTTGGCGGGGTCTTTTTTGAGGGTTTCTTCGATAAACGCCCGGTTGGGATCGGTATCAACATCCGCAAAAGCGGCGCGGATATCGTCGTCGCGGGTCAATCCAAAAGCCCGCAAAAGAGTGGTGGCCGGCATTTTGTGGTAGTTGCTGATTTTGACGGTGAGATAGTTTCGGCGGGTAGTGCTGAATTCCAGCCAAGCCCCGTTCTTCGGCAGGATCCGGGCCGAGGAAAGAAGAACTCCGGTGGTTGGATCGGTTTCCTGTGAGAAGTAGATTCCTTCCGAACGGAGGAGTTGATTAACAACGGCCCGTTCGATCCCGGCCACGATGAAGGTTCCCCCTTCCGTCATTTGGGGAATTTCGCCCATATAAATTTCTTGGGAAACTGTCTTTCCGCTTCTGACTTCTTTGAGTTCGGCGGTCAGATACCAGGGGAAAGAGTGGGTTAAGCCCTTCTTGATGGCCTCTTCCTTGTCGATCCGAGGCTTGCCGAAGCGAGGCTTCTTGAAGCTCAATTCCCAGCCGCGGCCGGTATAGTCCTGGATCGGATTGATTTCCTCCAAAACCTCCAAAATCCCCTCTTTGAGGAGCTGTTCAAAGGACTCTTTCTGGACCGCCGATAGATCCGAAAGGGGCAAGGCTTCTGCGGTTTTCCCGAGCCATTCTCTGATCATAAATAAAGAAAAACCAAAGCGCACAAATTTAACGCCTTACGCGCTCTTCGGGAAAATATTCACTTAACGAGGTTAATTTAGCAATTTCAATAAGGAATGTCAAGATGCAAATGTGCTGCCCTTCGCTCCTCTCAGGCTGCACCCTACTTCAAGCAGGCCTGATTGGCAATGTGCTCTCCTAGAGTTTTGGCATAGCGCACTTGACCGTCATTGCAGTGCAAGTAGTACAAGAAAGGAGTGTTCTTGACATAGTTGGCGGTCGCCGAGAGGGAATCTAAGCCCGGGTTAGTAATTGGCCCGGACGGCAAACCCAAATATTTATAAGTATTGTAAGGAGAATCTACTTTCTTGGCGGCAACAATTTTGGCCGTGTCCATCGTCCACCATTTCCCCGAATCTTCTTGGTATCCAAGAATATATTGAAGGGTGGCATCAACCTGCAAGAGCATGCCAATTTTCAAACGCTTAACAATAATTCCGGCAATCGTGCGCATTTCCTCTTGAGAATCGCTGTCATCGGCCGTTTCCCGCTCCACCAATGAGGCAATCGTGACGATTTGCTTTTGAGTCAAACCCGAAGTCGCAGCAGCAGCTTTTACTTGGGAGTACTTAGTGGAAAAGTTATCCCGCAGAATCGCCACCAAATTCTCGGCCGAGAGGTTAATTGGCACAAAGTAGGTATCGGGAAAAAGATAACCTTCGAGATCTTTAGTAGCGGTGTTGAACTGCGACGTAAATTCTTCGTCATCGACCGCCAAAATTTCCAGCGCATAACCTAAATATTGTTCCTTGCGCCATCCTTCAAAAAAAGTCAGCCGGACGTCAAAGGTCCCGTGCTGGAGCAAATTTACTACCTGAATCGGGGTCAGCGTCAACGGAATCTCATACTTCCCGGCTTGAATTTTGGCAGTCAGGTTTTTGGAGCGAACGTAGAAAACGAAGAGGAGCGAGTTCATCACCCCGGCTTCCTGGAGCTTAACGCCGATCTCCTGGACGGATTCTCCCGAGGAAATCGTCAATTCGACCTTGCCGGAATCGGCAATCGGCCGGTTCAGCTCCCAAACCAAAAAACCGTATCCCAAGCCGGCGGCGGCCGCCAGCAGGAACAAAATCAAGAACAAAATCCTAAATCGCATGTCCCTTAAGTCTAAGGTATTCGTGGGCTCGGCGCAAAACCTGCCGGCTATTCTTGAAGGTGATTCGCTCAAGGGCCTCTTCAAAAGTCAGCCAGGCATAGCCCTGGTGCTCCGAGGACAGCCGGACCTCCGGTTGGGAGGTCTCGCCCAAAAGATAGACCACCCACTTGCGCACAAAAACCCCCTCCTGCGTAAACGCATAGCTTATGGTTTCCTTGAACCCGGGCGCAAAATTCAGGTCGGTAATCCCCGTTTCTTCTTGGACCTCTCTCCGGATCGTCTGCTCGGTTGACTCCCCCCTTTCAATCCCTCCCTTGGGAAAATCCCAATGGCCCGATTCGTAATGCAAGAGAAGAAAAAGATGATCCCTAAAAATCACTGCGCCGGCGGAACGTTCGACCCCCACGCTCTTACTCTTTCTGGCCCAGGACGCCTTCAATTAATCTGAAGAAGAGGAGGGTAACC
>JBBDZL010000010.1:0-8799 GCA_040900215.1 Patescibacteria group bacterium
TTTGTCGTCGAAAAACCGACCAAGGAGGAACAAAGAACGATCGAACAAGCTATTGCGGAATCGATCCCCCGCGTTCTAGAATGGGCGCGTGCTTTATAGAACCTATCGTCCCCAAAAGTTTTCCGAGCTGGTTGGGTTAGAGACCGTTAAGAAGACCCTTCAGAACCAAGTCAAAGAAGGCAAGGTCGGCCACGCCTATCTCTTCGCCGGGCCGCGAGGAACCGGCAAAACGACCACCGCTCGGATCCTGGCGAAAGCGATCAACTGCGAGCATCCCCAGGTCGGCGATCCCGATGGGAGCTGCCGAATCTGCAAACAGATTGAGGGAGGGCGTTACCTGGACCTGATTGAAATCGACGCCGCTTCCAACCGGGGGATTGACGACATCCGCTCTCTCCGCGAGAAAGTCCGACTGGCTCCCTCGTCCGGAAGTTACAAGGTTTACATCATTGACGAAGCCCACATGCTGACTGCCGACGCCTCCAACGCCCTTCTCAAAACTCTGGAGGAACCGCCCGCCCACGCCATTTTTATTCTAGCGACGACCGAGCCCTACCGGCTGTTGGAGACGATTCGCTCCCGTTGCCAGCGTTTCACCTTTGAGCGGGCGCCGGTGAAGTTAATCATTGAGAAGCTAAAAGAGATTGTCAGAAAGGAAAAAGCCAAAATCGCCGACGAGGATTTGGAGCAGATTGCGAAAGCGGCTGGCGGAGGTTTTCGGGACGCTGAAACTCTGCTGGAGCAGGTCCTTACCGGCGGAGCGAAGATTGAGGAACTGGTCGGTTTTGCAAAGTTAGCGGATTTGGGAGGGTTTTTTGACAATCTGATTTCCGGTCAGTCTTCTCGGGCACTGGTCTTCATCAACGAGCTCTCCTCCAAAGGAGTAGCGATGGATGATTTGGGGAGAAAAATCTTGGAGTATCTCCGTGACCTGCTCTTAATCAAAGCCGGAGTGGGGGACGATTTGGTGGAAGCTCCCGCCGAACAGTACGAATTGATGAAAAAGCAGGCGGGGGCGATTAGTGAACCGCAGCTCAACGAGATGATTAACAAATTTACCCAAGCTTACGACTATCTTTCCCAGGCGGTAATTCCCAGCCTGCCGTTGGAAGTCGCCGTTGTGGAAGTAGCGAGTAAAGACAGTGAAGTCAGTAAAAGCAGTGAAGCCAGTGAAAAAATTGAAACCCCAATTAAAGAAACCAATCAACCAATCAGCCAATCTCCGCCAAAGGCGGATCAGCCTCGGGCTGAAACCAGTCAACCCGATACCGACAACTGGTCGGCGCTGATGGCCGCGGTTAAGCCACTCAACCATTCGGTGGAGGCGTTCCTCCGATCATGTACCGGAGAACTGAAAGGCAAGGTGCTAGTGGTTAAACCGTTCTATCCCTTCCATAAAGAGCGGCTGGAGGAGCCGAAGAACCGTAAGATTTTGGAAGACGCGGCGACGCAGGTTTACGGAAAAGGAACGACCGTTAAGATTGGACCGGCGCAAGATGGACGGCCGCCTTCGGCGACCTAACATTTTATGGATTCATAAAATGAGGATTCCCAAAGCGATCGAAAATTTGATCGAGGCGTTGGAGCGGCTGCCGGGCATTGGCCCCAAGACCGCCGCCCGACTCGCCTTTTACCTTCTTCGCGTTCCGGAGGAAGAACGCCAAGCCTTAGGGAATTCGGTTCTTGAGGTGGGGCAAAAAGTCCAGCTCTGCCAGCGCTGCTGGAATATTGCCGAGGCGGCGCTTTGCAAAGTCTGCGAGGACGAGACTCGCGACCAGTCCGTGCTCTGCGTGGTGGAAGACCCGCTGGACCTAATTGCTTTTGAAAAGACCGGGAAATACCGGGGGCTCTACCACGTTCTCCACGGGGTGATCGCGCCGCTGGAGCACGTCGGTCCCGAGAATCTGAAGATCGCCGAACTGATCAACCGATTAACTAAAGAACCAATCAACGAGGTTATTTTGGCGCTTAACCCCTCGCTGGAGGGGGAGGCGACGGCGATGTACATTAAGAAGCTTATCGGCGAACAGCTTACCGCTAACGGCAAAAACATTAGAATCACGCGGTTGGCGAGCGGGATCCCGACCGGCGGGGATTTGGAGTACGCCGATGCGCTAACCTTAACTAAGGCGCTTGAAGGTCGCCAGGATTTTTGATGGATTCTAAGAAAGAAACAGCCCTTAATCACATCATCACCGATGTTCCGACTGCCCGGCCCGATCAAAGCGTCGGGGAAGTGCTGGCCGGCGTTCGGGGAAAACCGTGGCAATCCTCCCATCACATTTTCGTGGTGGATTCGAAGAAGAAATACCTTGGAGTGTTGTCAACGAGGATTCTATTAGAATCGCCGAACGAGAAGAGGATTTCTGAAATTTTCAACAAAGACCATCCTTCCATCGGTTCGCACACTCATGAAGACAAGGTAGCGGTTTTGGCGATTCGGCATGATCTGGACACGGTGCCGGTGGTCCAGGCCGAATCGGGAGAATTTCTCGGAACGGTGGACGCGGAGGAGATCTTGAAAATCCTGCACGAGGAGCACACCGAAAAGCTACTCCAGCGCGCCGGGATTCTGATTGATACCAAGGTAGTGGATGTTTTCAAGGCCCGGGTCTTTCGGATGATCCGGCTGCGGCTGCCCTGGCTGGCTTTCGGATTCGGCGGCGGCTTGTTGATAACCATCTTCATCAGCCGGTTTGAGATTCTCCTCCAGCAGTACGTAGCGCTGGCCTACTTCATCCCGATCGTGGCTTACATGAACGCGGCGGTGGGAACGCAGGCGGTTTCCCTTTTTATCCGGGGACTGGCGCTGGAGAAGTTTTCGATGCGCCGCTACGTGGTTCGGGAGCTGGCCGTCGGCACTTCTCTGGGAGTTCTCTTTGGGGGGTTGATCTTCCTGTTTGCTTGGCTGGCTTTCGGTTCGTTCGGGGTGGCAGCGACGGTCGGGATCTCCCTGTTTTTGGGGATCCTTCTGTCCACCGCTAATGCGATTCTTACCCCATACATTTTCCATAAGCTCGGTAAAGATCCGGCCTTCGGCTCGGACCCGCTGGTGACGATTGTCCAGGACGCTTTGAGCATCCTGATTTACTTTGCGATCGCTTCAGTTTTGGTTTTCTAGGTAAATCACCCCGCACTAATATCCTTTCCGGCTCAAGTCTGCTTCGCAGAATATCTCGCCGGAAGCAGATCAAGCGGGGTTTGATAGCGTGCGGGCTCTAGGGAACGGTCGCCACGCAGCTATCAAAAAAGAAAAAGCAGTCGTGGGTGGCTCACGACTGCTTTTAGAACCCGACTCTATCTGAGATCGAGAACACTCCCATCTCCCAGAGATACCAAGCGGCCAGGTCGCGGCCTTCCGGCGTGTTGGGGAGCGAGAGTTCCTTGATCACCTGTCCGACGACGAATCCCGGGTATCGGTTTCCCAACTCCGGCGGCTTGAGCTCATCGCGGATCATCTCCAAAAGATCCAGATCGGAGTTCTGGGCCTCGGCGGGCCGAGCGACCCACTCTTCAATCTGCTTCTCCCACCACAGCTCGATGTGCCGCTTGTGCTCGTCGCAGCGGTAGTTGGTCTCGACCTTCCACTCGGTCTGCTGCCAGCATCCGCGGGACCGGTTCGGTTGACCGTCCCAGAAGGTGCACTGGGGGAGGTATCCGAGCTTCCGGACCAGTTCCGGCGTGACCGGCTGGATGTCGAGAAAGTCCGCCACCACGGGCATTTTACGAGTGCCCATCTCTTTCCTCCTCCCGCTTTTAGCGGAGCCCTCGCCTAAGGCGAGTGGCTTTCTTTAGGGTTACCTAAATTTAACATCCTATAGGTTTTTTGGCAAGGAGATAATCCTAAAAATTGCTACTATTAATCAGCAATGAATCTGTACAACTCCTTAACAAGAAAAGTCGAAGAGTTTAAACCCCAAAACCCGAATCGGGTCACGATGTACACCTGCGGTCCGACCGTTTATGGCCCGTCCCACCTGGGCCACGCCCGCACCTACATCAATTTTGATCTCCTCAAGCGGGTGTTGGAGTTTAATGGTTATACCGTGGAACACGTTCTCAATTTCACCGACGTGCATGACTCCATGATCGAGGAGGCCCAGAATCGGAAAGTTTCCATTAAGGATTTGGCGGCCGAGTACATCCAGCACTTCTATCTGGATTTTGAGAAGCTCAATGTCGAGCCGGCCAGCGCTTATCCCCAAGTAACCGAGCACATCCCGGAAATCATCAAGATGATCAGCGAGTTGGTGAAGAAGGGCTTTGCTTATGAAAAAGACGGTTCGGTCTACTACGATGTTTCTCAATTTAAAGATTACGGCAAGCTCTCCGGCCGGAAGCTGGCGGAAGCCCGAACTGGGACCAGAGTTGCGGCCGACAAGTATGAACGGGAGGAAGTGGCCGACTTTGCCCTCTGGAAGAAAGCCGCAGAAGGGGAGGAAGATGTGGGGGCGGTCTGGGATTCTCAGTGGGGAAAGGGCCGGCCCGGCTGGCACATCGAGTGTTCGGTGATGAGCCGGATTCACCTCGGCGACACGCTGGACATCCACGGCGGGGGAATGGATCTCAAGTTTCCCCACCACGAAAACGAGATTGCCCAGTCCGAGGCGGCGACCGGCAAGAAGTTCGCTAATCTTTGGGTGCACGTCGGTACCCTCCTAATTGAGGGCCAAAAAATGGGGAAATCAACCGGGAATATTATTGACTTCGATACTCTAGTCCAAAAAGAGTTTGATCCGCTGGCCTTCCGTTACCTCTGCTTGACGACCCACTACCGGGGGGAGCTGAACTTTACCTGGGCCGGGCTGGAGGCGGCGGCGATCGCGCTCGAGAAGCTCTACGACGAACTTGCGAATTGGGATGTGCCGGGAAGGGTGGGGTGCGCTGAATATGAAAACAAGTTTGATGGTCTGATCAACGACGACCTGAACCTGCCGGAGGCGGTCGCGCTAATGTGGCAGCTGGTTAAGGACCGGCGAATGCCAACTTCCGCCCGGATGAAGACTATTCTCCAGATGGATCGGGTCTTAGGGTTGAAGCTGGGAGAGGTCGAGGCGGTGGCGGTACCGGAAGAGGTTCGGGATCTGGTGAAGGAGCGGGAGGTGGCCCGGCGGGAGGACAACTGGACGCGGGCCGATGAGCTGCGGGACCGGATTGCCCAGTTCGGATTTGCCGTCGAGGACACGGGAAAAGGGCCGGTGGTCAAGCGGAGCGGCTAGTGCTGGACAATCCGTCCCGATTGATTTAAGATCAAGCAGCAATGAACTACGAGTTGACGGTGATGCTGAAGCCGGACCTGAGTCCGGAAAAATCCAAGAAATCGGGCGGGGAGATTCAGGAAGCTGTCGAAAAGCTGGGCGGGAAGACCGCCAATTTGGAGAGTCTGGGAATGAAATCCCTGGCCTATCCGATCCAGGGATCCGGCCAGGCCAGCTTCGCCCGGCTCCAGCTTGAGCTCGACCCCGCTAAGGTTCAAGACCTGCGCCGCCAGTTGGAGAGGCAAGAAGGCGTGATGCGAGTATTAATCATAAAAGGGGGTGCAAAATAATGAGTCGATCAGTCAACAAAGCTATTTTAATCGGTAATCTCACTCGGGACCCGGAGATGCGCTACACTCCCGACGGCCAGGCCGTTTGCTCCTTCGGATTAGCGACCAATCGAAAGTGGAAGACCAAGGAGGGCGAGCAGAAAGAGGAAGTGGAGTTCCACAACCTAGTCGCTTGGCGGAAACTAGCGGAGATTTGCAGCCAGTTTTTGAAGAAGGGCAGCAAGGTCTATTTGGAGGGGCGCCTGCAAACCCGCAGTTGGGAAGGCAAGGACGGAGTGACTCGCCAGCGGACCGAGGTCGTGCTGGATGATATGGTGATGCTGGATTCCAAGGGGGCGCCGGTCGAAGAGGGTCTTCCCGAACAGCCCGCTCCGGCGGAAGAAGAAACTCAGCTTCCGGATGAGAAGGAAGGAAAGTTGAGCGAAGCGAAAGAGAAGAAATCCGACAAGGGTACCGGCAGCGAGGAGGTCAGCGAAGATGAAATCCCGTTCTAAGCAGAAGGACATCCGGGACGAGCGGCGAGCCCAGCGGACGCGGGCGGCCCGGGCTAAAGTCCGTTCGCGCTGTTACTTCTGTGAAAAAGAAATGGAGCCGGATTACCGGCAGGATGAAATGTTGATCCGCTTTTTGACCAAGCGCGGGAAGATCCGTCCCCGGACCCGTTCGGGCCTCTGTTCCCGCCACCAGCGGGCAATCGCCCGGGAGATCAAGCGGGGCCGAAACATCGGTCTTTTACCTTACCGCATTGTCGCCTAACCTTTGCTAGACTACTCTAGTAATGCGTGAATTCTTCCGCAAAAACTTCGCCTTTCTTCTTATTTTGACCGCAGTTTTCCTCGGCGGCTGGCAGCTGGGGTTCGCCGGCTACCAGTTGGACCTCAAGCTCAATCCTCCCTCGCTGAAAATTGAAAACAAGAAGATCACCTCCGGCGAGATCGACTTCTCGCCGCTTTGGGAAGTTCTCGACCAGATCAACGCGGATTATCTTTTCCGTCCCGTGGACGGGACGAAGCTGCTTTACGGAGCGATATCCGGATTGGTCAAAGCGCTCGGCGATCCCTACACCGCCTTTCTTAATCCGGACGAGAATGCGGCCTTCAACGAAAGTTTGGAGGGAACCTACGAGGGGATCGGGGCGGAGCTGGGACTGCGGGAAGACCAGCTGATTATCGTCGCTCCGCTCGACGGCTCGCCGGCCGAAGGAGAGGGAGTGCGGGCGGGGGATAAGATCCTGGAGATCAACGGGGAATCGACCGCCGGAACTTCGGTAACGGAAGCGGTGACCAAGATCCGGGGTGAAGCAGGGACGGTGGTAGAGCTGACGCTCCAGCGCGGTTCGGCCCCCTCTTTCAAGGTTTCGATCACCCGGGCCCGGATCACGGTTAAGAGCGTTAATTTCGAAGACAAGGGAAACGGGATCTACTACCTGGAAGTGACCCGCTTCGGTGAGACCACCAATGACGAGTGGGATGAGGCGGTGGCGAAGGTAAAAAATCCTAAAGGGATCGTGCTGGACTTGCGAAGCAATCCCGGCGGATATCTTTCGGCAGCGGTCTACCTCGCCTCGGAGTTTCTAAATTCCGGAACGGTGGTGCTTCAAGAGGACGCGGACGGAAGCCGGAGCCCGTTGACGGTCCAGTCCACCGCGGGTGATCATGCCTTTGCCGGTGTTCCGGTGGTAGTGTTGATTGACGAGGGTTCGGCTTCCGCTTCGGAGATCCTGGCGGCGGCGTTGGCCGAGCGGGCCGACGCCCAGCTGGTGGGGCAGAAAAGTTTCGGCAAGGGGACGGTCCAGGACGCGGTCGATCTCGACGACGGTTCGGGCCTGCACCTGACAATTGCCAAGTGGCTAACACCGAACGGCACATGGGTTCACGACAAGGGGTTGGAGCCGGACTTTAAGGTAGAATTAACCGATGAAGATATCAATGCCGGAAGGGATCCGCAGCTCGATAAAGCACTGGATCTTTTACCATAACTCTTTTATCCTCGCGGTGATGCTGCTCGTGATTGCAGCCGGCATTTGGTTCCGCGATCCGCTGATTTCCCGCATCGTGGTCGAAAAGATCGTCACCGAAGAGGAGACGATCATTGAAGTTACCGAAGCGACCGAACCGGCGGTGGTTTCGATTGCGGTGGAAAGTTCCAACGTGCTAACCGGCCGCCAAGAGCTTTCCGGACGGGGAACGGGTTTTGTTGTTCGAGAGAACGGTCTAATCCTGACCAACCGGCACGTGGTGGAGGACGGCGAGGATTACGTCGTGATCGCCGCCGACGGGACGCAGTACGCGGTTTCCAAGATTGAGATCGACACTTTTCTGGATTTTGCGATCGTCAAAATCGAGGCTTCCGGCCTGCCGACCCTTACCCTGGGCGATTCCGATCAGATCCGGCTGGGGCAGACAGTGGTGGCGATTGGCAACGCCTTGGGGGAATTCACGAACTCCGTTACCCGGGGAGTGATTTCCGGGATTGGGCGGGGGATCACCGTTGGGCAGGAGTCGTTGGAGAATGTGATCCAAACCGATGCGGCGATTAACCCCGGCAACTCCGGCGGCCCACTCCTTAACCTGGCCGGCGAGGTGATCGGGATCAACACCGCCATCGCTCGGGATAGCGAGAACATCGGCTTCGCGATCCCGATCAATCTAGTCAAGCCGGTCTTCGAGCAGTACGAGCAGACGGGGAAGATCTCCCGCCCCTTCTTGGGCGTCGGCTACACTCTCTTAAGTGAAGAAGAGGCCGCTTTCTACGAAATCCCGGTCGGGGCCTATGTGACCGAAGTATCCAAGAACTCCGGAGCCGCCAAGGCCGGAGTGAAAGTGGGGGACATCATCACCGCCATCAATGGGGAGGCCGTCTCGCCAAGCAACGGCTTGGCGAAACTCATCATTAAGTACCAGATAGGGGACAAGGTGACCCTCACCATTGACCGCGAGGGGAAAGCCGTCACTTTGAAAGCGACTCTCAGCGAATCTTTTTGAGGAGTGAATCTAGGTTTCCGTCCAGGACACTCTCAATATTCCCGACTGAAACCCCAAAACGGTGGTCGGTGATTCGATCCTGCGGGAAGTTCCAGGTTCGGATCTTTTCCGAACGCTCGGCCGAGCCGACCTGTTCGCGGCGGAGGGCCGAAACCCCCGACGCCTGCTGTTCTTGCATCATTTGGTAGAGTTTGGACCGCAGCACTTCCATCGCTTTCTCCCGGTTTTGCATCTGGGAGCGCTCATCCTGACAGCTTACTACCACCC
>JBBDZL010000010.1:8899-12343 GCA_040900215.1 Patescibacteria group bacterium
ACCTTCGCTTCCGGGAAATATTGCGGGTGCAGATTATCTTTCGCCATAACTGGAATAGAATACCACAGAAACTGTGATCTGTGAACTAAGAATTGTGGACTATCTTGCGGCGGACGCTGCGGTATTCGGCGATGAAAACCCCGGCCGCAATCACTGCCGCGCCGATGATGAATGGGACGGTGATCGTTTCCCCCAGCCAGAAGACCGCCAGCGGGGCGGCGAAGATCGGGTAGAGGTAAGCGAAAAGAGCGGCTTCCCCAACCTCGATGCTCCGATGAGCCCGGGCCCAGAGGGTGTAAGCCAGGTTTCCGGAGAGGACTGCCATGAAGAGCACGCCCAGGTGATAGGGAAGGGTGAGGTTTTTGATTACACCCGAAAGGTGTAGGGGACCACCATCTAAAATCGCAAATGGCAGGATCGTTAGAAAACCGATGATAAACGAGAGATTTGTCAGCGCCACCGGCGAAACCTTGAGGCGCATCAAATCCTTGACCAGAACCGCCGAGACGGTGTTGACCAGCAGGTAGAGAATGATCAGCAGGTTCCCGCTGAACTGGGCGGCGCCGCTTTTGAGGATCGGCTCCAGAACGACGAATGCCGTTCCCGCCAGCGCGATCCCGATCCCGACTCGTTCTCGGAACGGTACGTGCTCGCGGAGGAAGATTGCTCCGGCGGCGACCACCAACAGCGGTCCCGCCAACGCCATAAAAGTCAGGTCGAGGACGGTGGTTCGTTCCAACCCAAAGAAGAGCAGCCCGAGGGCCACGGTCGAAGTCAGAAAGCCGTAAAGGAGGGCGAGGCCCCGCGTCCGTCGGTCGCGGGGAAGCTTAAGTCCGCCGAAAGGAATGGCCGCCAGTGCCAGCAGGGCTGAGATCGCAAACCGGTAGGTGAGGAACGGTAGGGCGGGAATCCCGCCGAGGGTGAATTTAATTACCGGTCCGGCCGCACCCCAGATCAGGGCGGTGGCGAGGAGGACCAGGTAAGCAAGGGTCCGGCTGCGGGTCATGATCCTGCCCCTATTCTAACGGAAAGGAAGAGGGCTAAAGAAAAGCCCCGAATTTCCGTGAGGAAATCGGGGCGGCCGGTTTAGTCCTTCTAACTAATAAGCGGCCTTAATCACTCCGATGGAGTACTTCTTGATCTCGAGATACTGGGCGCGGCCCAGGCCGATGAACCCGCAGTTGGCGTACTTGATCTCGGGGTCAAGCTCGGCAATGTGGGAATGGCCGCAGACCAGCCAGCGGCCGCTCTTCGCGATTTCCGCCGCCCGGGCTCGGAGCTGCTCCGCCGCCGGTTTCCCCCGGTAGTTGAGCCAGCGGTCGCCGAACAGGCTGGTCGGAATGATTTCGGTGAAGAGATACTCGAAGTGGCCGATGCCCGGCAGACCCAGCACCCAAGGGTACTTCCGAGCGATAGGGTCAGGGGCAATCCGGTGGCCGTGCTCAAAGTGGAGATCGAAGGACCCGAAGCGCAGGTCGATCTCCCACCCTTGGCGGATCGAAAAGAGGTTGACCCGCTCGTCGCCGGCTTCCTCCGGATCGTGGTTGCCGTAGAGGTAGATCGCCTCCCGCTGCTTTAGCAGAGGAAAGAGGGCATTCCAAGGACTGCGGACGAATTGGTCAAAAGTGCTGCGGTAGCTATCCCACCAATCGCCGACGATCACGATCCGCTTAGCCGGCCGGATGATGTTTTCCAAGTAGCGCAGCTTCCGGGGGTTCAAGAACTGGTGAGTCAGGTGCGTGTCGGAGAGCGCCACCAGGGGACGGTCCTCCATGCTGCCCTTCCTTTCCCTAGTTATGAGGTTATCGAGGTGGCCTTATTATAGCTTACCGTTCCTTGAGGGCGGCCAGGAGGCTTTCTTGGGGGAAGGTATTCTGGGTTCCTTTCTGGAGGTCCTTGACGGTCACCCGGCCGGTTTTCGCCTCTTCCGGCCCGAGAATCAAGGCGTATCGGACTCCTTTCCGGTCAGCGTATTTCAGCTGTTTTTCAAGTTTGGCTTCGGGATCAAGGTAGAGTTCGGCTTCCCCGCCCTCTCCCTGGATTCGGTTAAAGAGGGCGATCGCCGGGGGAAGCAGTTCGGGGGAGAAGACGGTCACCAGCACCGCGGGCCGGAATGGGACCTCGGCGGCGGTTTTCTCCGGGACGAACTCCGTCAGCCGGTCCAGGCCGAAGGAGCCGCCCACCGCCGGGATTCTCTCTCCCGAGAACATTCCGATCATCTCATCGTACCGTCCCCCGCCGGCGAGGGAGCCGGGGCTTCCTTGGACCTTAACTTCGAAGATCAAGCCGGTGTAGTAATCCAGCCCCCGGGCGAGAAGGGGATTGAAGCGGATGGTCTTCGAACTGATCCCGAAGGATTCGGTCAGCTTAAGGATCTCGGCCAGGCGGGGGGTGGGGCTCTGGCCGGCAAAGATCTTGACGATCTCCGGGCCGTCGAAGCCGGATTTGGCCAACTCCTTCTCGACGCCTTCTTTCCCGATCTTGTCCTCCTTATCTATGATCCGAACGGCTTTGACCGGCAGGTCGGCGAAGATGGACCGGTCGTTGACCTCGATGCCGAAATCCTTGACCTCCAGCACTTCCAAGATGCTGGCGAAAACCGTGAGGATCTCAGCGTCGGCCAGCGCCGAATCTACCCCGACGGTGTCAATATCGACCTGGGTGAACTCCCGATAACGGCCGGCTTGGGGCTTTTCGGCCCGAAAGACGCTGCCGATCTGGTAGCGCTTGAACGGGAAGGTAACCTTCCCCTTATTCTGGGCGATGTAGCGGGCGAGGGGGACGGTTAGATCGTAGCGGAGGGCCGCGTCCCGGCCGCCGCGGTCCTTGAATTTGTAGATCAGTTTGTCGGCCGCCGCGCCGTACTTCCCTTCCAGAACCGAAGCGTACTCCAGCGTCGGCGTTTCCAGCGGCTGGAAGCCGTAGGACTTGAAGACGCTTTTCAGCAACGCGAGCACCCGCCCGCGTTTGAGGGCTTCTTCGGGATTAATATCGCGAAAACCTTTCAGCGTCTGCGCTTTTTCCATCACAGGAAGATGATACCAGTTTCTACGGCGGTTGACTATTCTATAGGTCAGTTGTAGACTGGGGGTATCTCTAAATAAGAGGAGGGAGCGATGTCTGAGATCATTGACGCTCGGGATTTGGAGGGGGTCAAAATCACTCCGTTGGAGCCAGGGGGCTTCTTTGTTTCCGCCCCGTGCCCGCTCTGCCGGCGCTGGGTTTCCCTCCGCCTGACGGCGGGCGACGTCGGCAGCCGGACGGCGCAGGGGACGGAATGCCGCAGCGGCGGGGACTGGCCGCGCTTTTTCCAGCTTCACGCCCGCTATTCGCCCGAAGAGACGGATGACTCTAGCGGGGTGGATGTCTGGGGGTTGGTGGAACGGGACGTTCACAACGAGGAATACGATTAATCTCCAAGGCCGGATGCCAAAGGTGTCCGGC
>JBBDZL010000010.1:12443-30672 GCA_040900215.1 Patescibacteria group bacterium
GTTCACAACGAGGAATACGATTAATCTCCAAGGCCGGATGCCAAAGGTGTCCGGCCCTTTTTATTGGGATTAAGGTAGCGGAAAATGTAATCGTTGAGGATCTGCTTGAGTCGGGGATTGCGGATCGCTTGGGCCCGCCGCTCGAGCTCGCCCAGCCCGGCCGTCGGGGAGATTTTCTGAAGATTCTTCCAATCTTCTTTGAGTTCCTTCATTCCCTGCTTCGTCAGCGTTTTGGCGATTTCGATTCCTTCTTTGGTGTACTCCTGGACCGCCTTTTGCGAATCAAACTTCTGGTACTTCTGGAGCGATTTCAAATCTTTCCAGCCGATCCGGACGGTTTTGCGATCCCTAAAAACGTCGTTGAGGTAGACCTCCACTCCGAAGCGGCTGTGGGCGATTTGGTTGAGGTGGGGGATTAGATCTCGGCGCCGGTAGGCGCGCTGGCCAGTGAGCTCTTTGAAGGGAGAGAGGAAATCTCCGTGGTTGACGCGGTAGCCGATGACCGCGTCCGCCTTGCCATTCAGGATCGGTTCCAAGAGAGAGCGGACGTGGCTCTCGCCCAGGCCGATGTTGTCGGCGTCCCAGAAGGTAACAATCTCTCCCTGGGCTTTGCGGATTCCTTTGGCGAGGGCAAACCCTTTCCCGCGATTCTTCCTCAGGTTGATGAACTTGATTCGGGGTTCAAAGGATTTGATGATCTCCGGGCTGGAGTCGCTGGAGCCGTCGTTGACGACGATCACTTCGTCCAGAAGGGGGCTGGACAAGAGGGCGGTGATCACTCCCGCAATTGTTTTTTCCTCCTCGAAGACCGGAACGACGGCGGAAACGGTAATTTTGTTCGATTTATCCATTGCAGTCGCGGTCAAGTTAGTTTATATTAACTCATGAGGAACTCGCATGAAGATTACCTACTTGGGCCACTCCAGCTTTAAGATTTCCACTCCCTCGGCGACGATCTTAACCGATCCCTTTGATCCAGAGAAAGTGGGTCTGCCTTATCCCAAGGTTCCAGCCGACTTAGTCCTCTCTTCCCACGACCACTTTGACCACCGCTACCTCGAGGCGGTGACGGGAGAGCCGTTCGTGATTGGCGCCCCGGGAGAGTACGAGGTCAAAGACGTCAAGGTTTGGGGCTTTCCTTCCTTCCACGACGCCGAGAACGGAGCCCAGCGGGGGAAGAACACGATTTATTTTTTTGAAGCAGAGGGACTCTCGCTTTGCCACTTGGGCGACCTCGGCCACCCGCTGGATGAGAAGACGGTGGAGGAGTTTGAGGATCTGGACGTGCTCTTCGTGCCGGTCGGGGGAGTTTACACGATCGGCCCGGCCGAGGCGGCGAAAGTAGTATCCCAACTGGAGCCGAAGATTATTGTCCCGATGCACTATCGCGTCGAAGGAATGGACAAAAGCTTTGCGGAGCTTCAGCCGGTTTCGGCTTTTCTTGGTGAGATGGGGGTGGAGCAATCCGAACCGCGGGAAGAACTAACCGTTTCGGAGAAGTCCTTGCCATTGGAGCCGGAAGTGGTAGTGTTGAGGTAACATGCCGGAACCGAAGATTCCGCCTCGGGATCTCGAGGCCGAAAAGTCCCTCTTAGGAGCCCTGCTGATTGATAAAGACGCCGTCGTTAAGGTGGTTGAATTCCTCCGGCCGGAGCACTTTTACCGCGACGTTCACGGAAACATATACGAAGCGATTCTCTCCCTCTACGAAAAGGGCGAGCCGGCAGATATGGTGACCGTCAGTTCGGCACTGAAGAAGCGTAAGAAGCTGGAGGATATCGGGGGCGATTCCTATCTGGCGGAACTGACGGAGGGAGTACCCACGGCTTCCCACGTTGAGCACTACGGCAAACTGGTCCACGACACCGCCGTTAAGCGCGAGCTGATCGCGGTTTCTTCCCGGATTGCCGAGAGCGGTTTCGACGAACAGACCTCGGTGGGGGAACTGCTCGACAAAGCTGAGAGCTCTTTATTCTCGATCTCCCAAGCCCGTTCCCGCTTCGCTTTCACCCATATCAAGCAAAGCTTAGAAGAGGCCTTCGACCGGCTGGATGAGCTTCACCGTAATCCGGATTCGATCCGGGGAGTGCCGACCGGTTTTAAGACGCTGGACGAACGCGTCGGCGGCTTGCAGAACTCGAACATGATTGTCCTCGCCGCCCGTCCTTCCTTGGGAAAGACTTCCCTCGCGCTGAATATCGCCCAGCACGCGGCTCTGGAGCATAAGATTCCGGTCGGGATCATTTCTTTGGAAACTTCCCGCGAGCAGCTGGTCCATCGGATGCTGGCGGCCCAGGCCGATCTGGACGCTTGGAAGCTGAACACCGGCAAGCTGGAGGAAGGGGATTTTAAGAAGCTGGGGGAGGCGATGGGGGCTTTGGCGGAAGCGCCGATCTTCATCGACGACACGGCCGGGCTTTCGGTGATGGAGATGCGGACCCGGGCTCGCCGGCTCCAAATGGAACATAAGATCCGGCTCTTGATTGTGGACTACCTTCAGCTGGCGCACAGCCGGAACTTGGAGAACCGGGTCCAGGAGGTGACCGAGATTTCCCAGGCGCTTAAGAACCTGGCGCGGGAGCTGGATATCCCGGTTTTGGCGGTTTCTCAACTCTCGCGGGGAGTGGAGTCGCGGGGCGAGCCCCGGCCCCAGCTTTCGGATCTGCGGGAAAGCGGGGCGATTGAGCAGGACGCCGATATCGTGATGTTCTTGTACCGCGAGGATCCCGAAGATAAGGAAAATATCAACCTCTTTGTAGCTAAGCATCGCAACGGCCCGACCGGCGATTTCCCCCTTTACTTCAAGGGCGATCGGACCAAATTCTTCGAACGGGAAGAAAGATAATTTTAAAGTCTCTTACCTTAAGTTATTCTTTTGATGTAATACTTGACTTTTTCCAATAGTCCCGTAAACTGGACTACCGTACCATGCGGCGATACAACTTTCTTACCAAAGAGGGTGTTTATGAAGCTCTCAACCGATTGCGGGCGGCTTTTTTGGCGGCTAAAGACGGCCACCAGGTTGAGGATATTATCATGAGTGTTTTGACCCATGACGAGCGCATGAAAGTCGGGCGGCGCATCCAAGCGGCGGAAATGCTCGCCACCGGCGCTACTTACGAAGAGGTGATGGATTCGTTAAAGATCGGACGATCTACCATTAGTTTTGTCGAGAGGGGATTGGCAGATCATCCGTCGGCATTCAAGTTGGTTAACGATCGCCAGATGAAAGTTGAGGAGGAGTTCAAGTCTCGCGCTTATCGGAAATCGGGCGGTCCAAAAAAGGTTTTTAAGAGTATTGTTTACACCGGATTTTCCCGCAAGGACGTTAAACGCTAAGTACCTTAGTACCGTAAACTGGACTACCGTACTATGGTTGAAAGAAAAAACCGCCTGCCAGTCTTAACGACTGAAGCAAGCGGTTTGCGATCCTATTCCTTAACCTAGATTCTCGCTACGATCGAATGTCGATGCCAAGATTTTCCGGTCCGAAGGGCATCGGATAGGCATCGCCGATCGTAGTGCGGGCCACTTCGCCCCACTTCGTCAGGAGCAGCAGCACGACGTTCGGGTCTCCCATGCAATTCTCCCAAACGGTTTGGAGACAGTGCCCGCAAGCAAAGCAGAAGTCGCCCACCTTGACGGTAGGATAGGTTTCGGCTTTCTCAACAATCTCGACCGCTTTCCCTTCGGGGCCGCCGGCGATCGCCATCTTTTGGATCTTGGCGAAGCGGCCTTTCTTGCGTTCTTCCTTGAGGGCGGTAGAGAAGGCACACTCCTCAGCGTGGATCGTTTCCGAGCCGTTCACGTTCTCTATATTGCAGCCGTCGTAGATCTCTTCGATCTTTCCCGACTCGCAGCGAATCGCGGCTCCAACCCACCAGTGGTAGTAGGGGGACTGGGCGCACATTCGAACGGAAACGGCGATCTTGATGAGTTCTTGCTCATCCGGTGGGAGCTCAGAGAAGTTCAACAGCTCAACCTTGATCTGGCGGTGGATCGTTCTCACGTTTCCTCCCTGTCTTCTACGGATATGGGGTTTTTGCGACGGCAAGCCAGGTATCGAACGGTTTCCAAAGCTTTAGGAAACTTGCTTCTGCTAATCGGCGTTTCCCGTCCAAAGGGTCCTTGAGGTAAATTTCTCCCTTTCCATACCCGTCCACAATCGCGAAGTGCCCTCCCTGGGTCGGATGCCGCAAGTCGACCGCAACCGGAAAACCGTGGTCAATGAAGATCGTTAGATCGGATATGGTTCCATGGCGGCGCTGTTTGACGAGCAATCCCTGCCGGCGCAGGATTTTCACCAGTTCCGATCTGGTTAGGCCGGTTTTCCAACCGGGCTCTTGGTCGCGCAATTGTTTTTCGGTTGGGACGATAAATTTCCAATACCCCAAATACATTCTGATGACCGCCAAGCCGCAGGTACTATCGGTTTCCTGACGGTAGTAGGGCACATTCAGCCGCTTGCCGCTTCGGGAAGCGTGCATCTCCTCCTCCTTTCCGATTGGTTTGTCTTAATTATACTGCATGAAAAAAAAGGCTGATGATTTCTCATCAGCCTGAATAACCGAACTATTTTCGGTCGAAGATTCTCCGAGCAATCTGCGGGAATTTTATCCAGTATGCTTGCCGGTGGCGATACTCTTCCACCAGCTTGCCGCGGACGTTCTCCCAGCGGATGACCGTGACGGCGCTGTCCCAGGTCATCTCGGGGTAGAACCGGCGCATGCCTTCCAGCATGTCGTCGTGATCCTGGAAGCCGTCGGCTTCTAGCTCCTCAGGCGTCACCTCGGCCAGGGCGCAGTGCCGGACGGCGGTGATGTTGGCCAGCACGCACCAGGGTTCGGTTTCGCAACCGAGCATCACCGGTCGGCCGACTTCGTAACCCTCGCGGTAACCTTCCCGGATGGTGATCTGCTTGACCCCGGCCACGATGTCTCTTCTCATCCCATCGTCGGGGGCGACCAAAAGCGCCACCAGCGGTTTCTTCAACGTTGCCACAGGTTTTCTCCTCTCCGCCCTAGGCGGACACTTCAAAGAGATAGACGCCGGAAGGCCGGCTGGCCAGGTAATCCTCGTGGCTGTTGGTGGCCACGTAGACCAGGTGCCGGTACTCTCCGGTTTGCTCGGTGTGGAATGGCTTCGGATTCCAGCCCTTGACCTTCGCGATCCGGGTCGGCTCCGTCAGCCGGGTGTTATCCCCCTCCAGTTCCAGCACCGCCCGATTCACCGTCATTGCGAAGTTGTTGTCCACCTCTTTGGCGGTGAAAAGGACGCTCATCACCCGCGGGTTCGGGGTGGGGAAGAACATCCAGACCTGGGAGTGGTCCCAGCCCAGCAGCCTCCGCACCGGCCGGTAGTTCTCTTGGTAGGGGTGGAAGAGCCAGAGCCCTCCGCCCTCGGGAACGAAGCCGTAGCGGTTCATCAGTCCGATTTGGTGCTCCGGAAAGAATCTGATCCGTGAACCGTAAAGGTCGTCTCCGGCCGGCTTGGGGAACTCGATCACCCGGTGATCGCCGGTGCGCAAGTCCAGCTCGTACAGGCACTGCCAGCGCGGGTCGTCCTGGGGATACCCCTCGGCCGAAACCAGCAGCCGCTGGCGGTTGAGGGGATGGAAGACCGCGGTCAGAAACCGCCCCGGCGCCCGCAGGATCTCGGTGACGGTACCGTCGGCGTTCAGCCGGCAGAACCGTCCGCTCTTGGCAAAGTAGACGCTGTCCGAGACGGTGAAGTATAGAGCATCGGCCTCGGATTGGGTGACCCCGAATGTTTGGAACTCTTCCTCGATCGGGATTCCCATCTCTCGGATCCGTTCGACGTACCACGCCCGCGCTTTCGCGCTGGGGTTGGTCAGCTGTTGGGTGAGGTTGGCGACTCGCTCGAGCAGCGTCCTTCCCAGATCGGTTGAGTCAAAATCATACTCAAGCTTCCGGTGCGCTCGCCGATGAGTTTCGTTAGCCGGATCAAAGTCGACCAGAAAGAAAGTTGGCACGACTCGTCCTAGCCGGCGATCCTCCAGGTCCTCCCAGGACCACTCGGCCGGAATCTCCGGAATCCGAACCAGAAAGCTGCCGTCGATCCCGACCTCGTAGACCGTCCCCTGCGATTCCTTGCCCGGGGAAGGCTCGAAGGCAATCTCGACGTTCCGCTTCCGGCGAAAGCCCCAAGGTTTCTTTTCCATCTTCTCTCCTTCTTGGACGGATTTTGATTGTTCGGCGGTAATTTTATCATGCTATTCGGTAGAATAAAGGTAATGGGAATGTTGGGATTAAGATACGCGCTGATGATCCTCGCTTTCTTAGCGGTTGCGGGCCAGGTTTTCGGCTTTTAATATGGTGAAATTAAGTCCTAAGACAAAAGTTCTCCTTTGGGGAAGCAACATTTGGTATCTGGGGGAAGGAATGCTCGGGCCGCTCTTTGCTGTCTTTACCCAGCGGATCGGGGGGAACATTCTGGATATCACCGGGGCTTGGGCGGCTTATCTCGCGGTTACCGGAATCTTGACGATTTGGGTGGGCCGAGTTGCCGGTAGAAAGATTGCGCCGGAGAAGCTGATGATCGCCGGCTACATCATCAACACCATCTTCACTTTCAGTTACCTGCTGGTCTCCGCTCCCTGGCACCTGCTTTTAGTCCAGGTGGGGTTAGGGGCAGCGGTCGCCCTATCGGTGCCGACCTGGTCGGCCCTCTACTCCGCTTCCGGGGAAAACCATGAACCAAGCTATCTTTGGAGTTTGCCTTCCGGCCAGTATTATTTAGTCACCGCCGCGGCGGTGATTCTTGGGGGTTTAATTGTGAGCTATCTCTCTTTTACCGCCCTTTTCCTAACGATGGGATTAATCCAAATTATTGCGACCATTTACCAAGCCCGCATTTTGCGCTATCTTTAAGCCGATGAATCCCAAGAAAGACTTTTCAATCAGCGAAGCGCTGGCCTTCGGTTGGGATGTTACCCAGAAAAACTTCTTTCTGATCCTCTCTCTTCTGGTGGTCGCTTTTTTGGGGCCCTCGTTGGTGAGCAAGTTAGCCGGTTTGGTCCGCGATACCTTTCCGATCTTTGCCCTGCTTTTGGATTTGGGCGGCTGGGTTTTGGGAGTGATTTTGCAGATCGGGTTGGTGAACGTTTCGCTGAAGTTTGCCGACGGGAAGAAGCCCCGGATGGCCGATCTCTTTTCCACCTACCCGATGTTTTTTAACTATCTGCTGGCTTCGATTATTTACGGTTTGATTGTCTTAGCGGGAACCATTCTTTTGATCGTTCCCGGCGTGGTTTGGGCGATCCAGTTCTGGCCCTACGTTTACGTGCTGGTGGGCAAAAAGGTTGGTGTGCTGGAGTCCCTTGATCGGAGTTCCAAAATGACCGCGGGCGTCAAGGGCCAGCTGTTCCTCTTCCTGCTGGCTCTTTTGGGAATTAATCTGCTGGGGGCGTTGGCGTTGGCCGTCGGCCTGCTGGTTTCGATTCCGGTTACCATGGTCGCCAGCGCCTGGGTCTACCGCCGCCTTTCGGATCGGTTATAATTTCAAGCGAAATCCAAATATCGAAAGCCCCGACGCTCTCGGCCCGAACGGGCCGGAGGTCGAGGGCTCCGACTGAAACGTCGGAGGAGAGGGAGCCTTTGGACACATTTGAGCACGAGAGCATCTATTTTCGGACCGATAAGGCCTCCGGCCTAAAAGCCATCATCGCCATCCACAGCACTCGGCTGGGGCCGGCTTTGGGCGGCTGCCGAATGCGCCCCTATGCTTCCGCCGAGGAAGCGCTGGAGGATGCGTTGCGGCTTTCGAGAGGTATGACCTTCAAGGCCGCCGCCGCCGATCTGCCGCTGGGCGGCGGGAAGGCGGTGATCATCGGCGACCCCGCGCGGGATAAGACGCCGGCTCTGCTCCACGCCTTCGGGCGGATGGTGCAGGAGTTGGGCGGACGGTACATCACCGCCGAGGATGTCGGGACGACGGTCGCGGATATGGAGCACATTCGGGCGGAAGCGCCTCTTTATGTGGTGGGGATTGCGGAGGCGGACGGCGGTTCCGGCGATCCCAGTCCGGTGACGGCAACCGGCGTGCTCCACGCGATTGATGCCTGTCTGGATTTCACGACCGGGAAAACTTCGCTGGCCGGCAAGCGGATTGCCATCCAAGGGGTCGGCAAGGTCGGCATGTCCCTGGCGGAGCTTCTCTTCAGCCGGGGTGCGGACCTCGTAGTCTGTGATGTCGTTCCCGAAAGGGCGCGGATCGCGGCCAAGCGCTTCCTGGCCGAGGTGGCGTCGCCGGAGGAGATCTTCGGCGTTCCGGCCGATATCTTCTGCCCTTGTTCGCTGGGCGGGGCTCTCAACGATGAGACTATCCCCCAGATTCGGGCGCCGATCGTCTGCGGCGCAGCGAATAACCAGCTCCTCGACGAGGAGCGCCACGGGTGGATGCTGATGGAGCGGGGGATCGTTTACGTTCCCGACTACGTCGCCAACGCCGGCGGGCTGATCAGCGTCTACCGGGAGATTGAAAAGAGTTCGGTTTCCGACAGACTGACGCAGCTGCGGGTGATCGGGATCGGCCGGACCGTTCGAACGGTCTTGGAGATGGCTCGCGCCGAGGGAATCCCGACCCACCAGGCCGCCCATCGGTTGGTATCCGAGCGATTGGAGAAGGGAATCGACATTTCCTAGGCACCCTAACCCGGTGCCTTTTCTTTGGAAAAAGAAAAAGCGGCGGGAGATGGCTCCGCGCCGCTTGGGGGTTACAGATAGTCTTCCCGCTGACGGATCCGAAAGTCGAAGAGGTCGGCCTCGGATATAGCGCAGTCCAGGGCGGACAGCTTGTCGTAGAGACTGCGCATCTCATGGAGCTCCCGGCCCTTCTGGGTTAACCTCCCCAGCGGGCTGAAGTACCAGGGAGAAAACTGGGAAAAGAAGCCGACGATCTGCTGCATTTCGGTCTTGTCCTTGGCCACCGTCGCCGCCAGCTCGCGAAGTTTTTGGTTCACCTGCGGCTGGAGGGATTGGATGGCGTACCGGTCGCGGCTCCGGGGTGGGGTGAATCCGAAAGAGCTTTGGAACCGCCGCTCGTAGAACCACCACAGCAGGTTCCAAAGCAGCATTAGAAAGACAGCGAATCCAATTGGAATCAGAACCCACAACATCCTCCTGCCTCCTTTCTCTTGTTGCCTATAGTTTACCACGCGGCGGAAGGAGTTACGCGCTGCTAGACTAGGTTACGGAAAACCGCCTGGGGGAGTTGGTTTCCTCCCCTCTCGTTGAATAAAATCACTTTCGGTCTTATCACACCTTTGGTGGGACATGATCCATTGTGCCGCAGGCAGAATGGTCTTATACTTACCTCGAAACCTCAATCGAAAAGGAGGAGAGATGCGCTCGTTGTCCGTTAGTCTTCGCGATTTTGGGCTGGAGATGCAAGGGCCCAAGAAGCGGGAGCGAATTCGGATCGAGGATGACGATTATCCCCGCCACCGGTTGGCGGAGATGGTTTTTTCCAACCTCGGCCTGATGCACTTGGTCGCGCCCTATTTCCCGCGGACGATCAAGACCGATTTTCCGGTCGAGTCGCGGTTTCGAAACTTGATCACGGCGATGTACGCCGCCGATCAGCAGTCGCCGCCGGTGTTTCGAGCACCTCGGCGCAACTGGAACTGGCCGGAGATTCCGAAAACCGATACCCAGCGGGTAGCGGTGGCTTTTTCGGCCGGCAAGGATTCGCTCTGGAATGTCTGGTGGGCGCAGGAGCGGTATGGACCGGAGAACGTCTTGGCCGTGCACCTCGGCGGGTTGAACCTGGGGCAGAAAAGCCAGGAAGCCGCTTACGCCGTTCGGCAGAGCCGGGAGCTGGGTTTCCGGATCCAGATGATCCGCTTGCTCAACAGCTCCCAGAACCACGGCTACCGGGTGATGCGCTCCCGCGATATGTTCTTGGCGGGGCTGATCGTTCCGGTGGCGCTGGAGTTTGGGGCGGGGCGAATCATCATTGAGGGTTGTTCTTCCGGCCAGCCGGAGATGTACTTCACCGAGCGGGCCGAGAATTTTCAGCTCTTCAACCGGATCCTAAAGGACTTGGGGATTCCGGTGCGGGTGGGGTGGCGGCTGCGCGAAGAGATCGACGTCGTTCGGGATCTGCTGAAGCACCGGCCGGAGTGGCTGGCGCTAGTCTGCAACTGCTTCTCCGCCGCCTGCTACAAACCCTTCCTGCGCCGCAGCTGGGCTAAGCGGGCCCCGACGATTCCGCTCTACGAGTCCCAGTGCGGTTCCTGCATCAAGTGCCGGACGGTCAATCTGGCGCGGGTGCTTTACGACCCGGCGCTGCAGGCCTCCGACCCGGAGGACATCCGCACTTTCCTGATCAGCACCCGCCGCTGGATGCGGGAGAATCGGGAGAAGATGGCGGACATCATGGGGGAGACTTTTGGGAATGCTTTCAACCGCGCCGTTCGCCGGTACGGTTTGAACCACCTAGCGGTTGCCTAAACAGCAGCCGCTTCTTTTTGCGTTAGCAAAAAACTAGGTTTGCGCAGCGAGCCGTCCTTTTGTTCAGTTAGTTGTAGAATATGAGAGTGCCGGGGTGCTGTCCTCGCTTCACTCGGTTGCAATTTGGCGCATAAGCGCCAAAGTGTACGGAACGGATGGCGCGCCCGCATAAGCATCCTATGTGCTGAGGTGGCGGAATGGTAGACGCGCGCGCCTCAAGAGCGCGTGGTGGCAACACCATGAGGGTTCGACTCCCTCCCTCAGCACCAGGAGATTATGCGTGAGAGTTCGCCTTTCGAGATAAGCGAGAAAGATAGCCCGCATAAGGCGGGCGTTCTCTCGCCCTCGGCACCACTTTTATGCTTTCCGTAACTGAACTTCGAAAAGGCGCGGTTTTTGTCGAGCAGGGACGGCCCTATGCGGTGCTGGAGTATCAGCACATTAAAGTGGGTCGGGGAAATGCCACGATCAAAGTCAAAGCGCGCGACTTGAAATCCGGCTCGGTTTTGGAAAAAAGCTTCATTTCGGGGGCGACCGTGGAAGAGGGAGAGATTGAAAAGAAGAAAGCGCAATATTTGTACTCGGATGATAAAAACCTTTACTTCATGGACTCCCAATCATTTGAACAGTTCTCAATTCCCAAGAGTATCGGCGGCGGAGCCGAAAAGTTTATTAAAGAAGGAACGGAGCTCTTCCTGCAGGCTTTTCAAGGAGAGCCGATTGCCGTGGAACTGCCTCTCAAAGTCGATCTGAAGGTAACGGAAACCCCTCCTGGCGAAAAGGGAGACACAAAACAAGGAGCTACGAAAGAGGCCACGTTGGAGACCGGCTACCGTATTCAAGTTCCGATGTTCGTCAAAGCGGGGGAGAGCGTGCAAGTCAACACCGAAACCGGCGACTACGCGGGCCGGGCGGCCTAATTGCTATCTTTTAACTAGTGGAATTCAAGAAAGACACCCTCAAAAACGGGATTCGGTTGATTACGGTGCCGATGCCCAATTTGGAATCGGTGACGGCGATGATCGGGATCGGCGCGGGAGGAAGATACGAAGAATCCCGCACTCAAGGGATCGCCCACTTTACCGAGCACATGCTCTTTAACGGGACTGAGAAGCGCCCTTCTTCCTTTGCGATCTCCTCCGAGCTGGATGCGCTGGGCGCCCACTTCAACGCTTTTACCGACAAAGAGATCACCGCCTATTACGTCAAGGCCGAATCGAAGAATCTCCCCCAGATTTTGGACGTTCTGACCGACATGGTTTTTAATTCCAAGTTTGATCTAAAGGATATTGAAAAAGAGTCCCGCGTCATTATTGAGGAGCTGCGGATGTACAAAGACGAGCCGCGCAGCTGGGTCCAAAACGTTTACGACCAGCTGGTCTTTGCCGGCAATCCCCTGGGATGGGAGATTCTGGGGACGGAGGAGACGCTGAGTGCGATGAAGCGGGAGAGCTTCTTAGAGTACTTGGATACTTGGTACCGGCCGCACAATTTGGTGGTCGCCGTCGCGGGCCGGATTGGAGAAGAGCAAGCGTTAGCGGAAGTGCGGGAGGTGCTTGGCCGCCGGGCGGCAGGAGAGGTGGCGGAGTTGGAGAAGTTTACAATGGTGCAGAAGGAGCCGCAGGTAAAGATTGAGGAGCGGAAAACGGACCAGACTCACTTTGTGCTGGGGGTGCGGGCTTACCCC
Source organism: Patescibacteria group bacterium (assembly GCA_040900215.1). Lineage (GTDB taxonomy): Bacteria > Patescibacteriota > WWE3 > 9FT-COMBO-53-11 > 9FT-COMBO-53-11 > 9FT-COMBO-53-11. The sequence goes on from JBBDZL010000010.1 coordinate 24,603, forward strand.
CGCTCCCACCCGAAGCGGGAGGTGCTGGAGGTCCTCATCTCAGTCCTGGGTGGGGGAATGAGCTCTCGGCTTTTTCAAGAAGTTCGAGAGAAGCGGGGACTGGCCTATTACGTTCAGGCCCACTGGCAGGACTTTGCCGACACCGGCTCTTTGCAGATTCTGGCGGGAGTCAACAACCAAAAGGCGGAAGAGGCGATCGCAGCGGTGACCGCGGAACTAGGCAAGATGAGGGAACAGCTGGTACCGGCAGAGGAGCTGAAGAAAGCGAAAGAGATGCTGCGGGGGGATCTGGTGCTGGGGTTGGAGTCTACCAGCGGCGCTTGCTCTTACTTCCTCGGGCAAGAAGTCTTGGAGAAGAAGATCGAAACGCCGAAAGAAAAATTAGCCAAGATTGATGCGGTCACGGCCGAGGACATTCAAAAAGTGGCGCAGGAACTGTTTGTGGACGCGGGCTTAAACCTGGCTTTGATCGGGCCGTTCTCCGATCCCAACCGCTTCCGCAAGCTTCTTGCGCTTTCCTAATCGCCTGATAAACTTCAATTAACCAAATAACTCTTTGAAAGGAGGAGAGATGGCCTTCAAGGTTCACACCCTTAGCAACGGTCTGCGGGTAGTTTTGTATCCGGAGAGCTACCGTTCGGCCTACATGACTTTGATCACCCGCGCCGGTCCGCGCTTTGAGCGGCCGGAGGAGTCAGGTCTTTCCCACATCTTTGAGCATCTCGTGGTTAGCGATCCCGAGATCCACTATGAGATGGAGTCGATCGGCGAAGGCCTCTCCAACGCTGAGACCGACGCCGAAGATGTGAGCTACTTTTTCTCGTTCCCGAAGCGGAATCTGCTTAAGGGAATGGAAGCCTTCGCCCGCCTGTGGACGGCCTCGGTTTCCGCCGCGGATTTTGAGCGGGAGCGGACCGTGATCGGGATTGAGTACGGTGGGACGGGCGATCTGACCCCCCATACAGTTGCCGATGATCTATTCATGCGCACGGCTTGGCGGGGTCATCCGCTCGGGAAGAATGATACGGAACCTTGGCAAGCTGATCTTCCCAACCTGACGCGGGAGCAGTTTGAGAGCTTCAGGCGGAGAGTAAACTGCGGGCGGAATGCGGCTCTGGCGGTGGTGGGGGAGGTTCCCCTTCCGCTTTTCTGGAAGGTGCTGGAACGCAGTTTGGGTACGCTTCCGGAAGGAGAGCTGCTGCCGGTGGTGCACCAACCTTTGCCGGTTCGAGAGGGCTTCACCGTGGTCAAGCAGGCGGGAGCGCAGAAGCAGGCCCATTGCCTGCTGGGTTTTCCGCTGCCGCGGCTTTTGAGCGCCCAGCGCCGGGCATTGGATGTGCTCGGCACTTACTTGGGAGGCGAGTCGCTCTTTTCCTCGGTGCTCTTCCGCCGGGTGCGGGAGGAACAGGCGTTGGTCTACTACATTGCATCCGAGGTTGATTCCTTCTATGACTCCGGGGCTTTTAAAGTTTACTGGACCTGCCCGCCCGCCAACGTGGAGCCGGTGCTGAATGTGGTGCTGGGAGAGATTCGGCGGATTGCGCACGGGAGAATTTCTTCGGAGGAATTCCGGCGCGCCCGCCATGTCCTTGCTTTGCAGAAGGAAAGTCAGCTGGAAGAGCCGCTGACGGTCAGCATGGCGTTGGCGGAAGAGTTGATCCGCTCCGGCCGGGTTTCCAATCCCAATCTTTGGCCGAAGCAAGCCCGCCGCGCCCGCCGCGCCGATCTGGTCCGCTTTGCGAGGGAGCATCTCAATCCCGAGCGGGCGGTGCTGGCGCTTTACGGTCCGGTCGAGAATCTCGAGCCCCGAATCTTAGTCTGATTCGGGGCTTTTTTGTTTTCGGCGCTCGGGGAGCGACTTTTCGGAAACGATTTGCTTCCCTCGGCTTTCAAGTTCCCGCTTCGCAAACTTGACCACCGGCGAAACGGAAGCGAAGTGTTTCCTTGCCCTGCTTCTTTCCGTTTCGCAGAATCCGGTGGTCTCAAACACTGCTCGCTGGGCTTTCTCGAAATCCTCCGGGAAGAGCTGTCCCTCCGAAGGGGGGTTCCATTTCGCCCAGCGAAACAGGATGCGGTTTCCTTCGCGTCCTCCAAAGGCATCTCCCCTGCGCGCCCTGCTTTCCTAGCTACTCGCTACTGACTACTGACTACTGGCTTTTGTTATCTTTAATCCGTGCTGAACCGCAACTTTTGGCTTCTCTTTATCAACCGGGCTTTCACCCGGATCGCCTACCACATCACCACCTTTGCCCTGGTGGTTTGGGTTTTCCGCCTCACCGGGACCAACATCTCCGTTTCCCTGTGGATGGCGGTCTTTTTGATCGCCTCCTTCTTCGCCTCTTTCTTTTCCGGCGTGGCGGCGGACATCTACGACCGGCGGCGGATCATGTTTTTTTCCAATCTGGCTTGGGGAGCGACGGCGCTGGCTTTCCTCCTTTTCCCCGACAGCTTTCCCGGGATTCTGCTGGTCTCCTTCTTCGCCCAAGCGCTGGACGAATTTTTCTCGCCGGCCCAAAATTCCGCCCTTCCTCAAATCGTGAGCAAGAAGGATCTGATTCGCGCCAACTCTTACCTGACTCTGGTGACCCACGTCGCTAATTTCCTGGGCTACTTTTTGAGCGGGGTGATGTTGAGGTTCTTCGGCTTTCCGGCGCCGTTTATCACCGCCGCCGTTTTGGTGACGCTGGGGGCGCTCGCCACTCTGTTCCTCCCCTCATTGGACGTGGAGGAAGAGACGGTTCCGATCCGGGAATTTTTCGGCCTGGTTAGAAGCAAGCTGGTAGACCAGTTTCATTACCTGTTGGAGAACTTGAACGTAACGAGAACGATGTTGGTCTCGGCGGTGATCCTTTCGGTCGGAGCGGGGGCGGGGTCGCTGGCACCGGGCTTCGCCGAACAGGTTTTGGGGATTGACGCCCGGGATTTGAGCTTCGTGGCGGTTCTGCCGGTCGGGTTTGGGCTCTTTCTGGGATCGGCCGTCTTGAGCCGCCGCGGCCGATTCATTGCGGTATGGAAAGGTATTTTGGGGGTTGGGCTGGCCATCTTGGCGCTGGCGGGGGCGCCGGTGCTGCGCATCTTCTTAAACAACCACGTGGTTGCGCCGCACGCTTTTGAACAGGTGCCGTTCTTTTCCCTGGCGATCGCCTTTATCTGTTTCCTATTGGGTTTCTTTGCCGCTGCGATTATGATCCCAATTATTACTTCGATCCAGCGGATTGCGCCGGGGAAGCATATGGGCCGGACCTTTGCGGCCATGGGAACGGTGAGCTCAATTCTGACCCCGGCCGTCGCCCTGATTTTCGGGCCGATCGCCGATCTGGCGAGCCCGGTGGTGCCGATGGTCGCCATCGGCTTGATCGTTTCCGCCGCCGCGTTTTGGGTGCGGACCAGAATCGTGATTAAATAGGAGAACATGCAATTTTCAATCTCGGCTTACGGAATTGTTTTGGCGGTTTCCTACCTCTTGGGGGTTTTTCTTCTTTGGCGATGGGGGAGGCGAGAGGGTTTTTCTTCCGATGATTTGTTCGATCTGGTGCTGATTTCTTCGTTGGCCGCGCTCGCCGGCGGGAAAATTCCGCCGATGCTGATCGCGATTCCCTCCGAGTTTTTCTGGAGCGGGGCGATCCTAGCCGGGGCGATTGCAATCCTAGTTTTCGCCTCCTTTAAGCGCTGGTCATTTCTCCGGCTCTTGGGGCTGGCGGCGCTGGCCTTAAGTTTTGCGGAAGCGGGGGGCTTCATCGGCTTGGCGGCTTTGGGGCTCCAACCCCTCTGGCTCGCGGGGGGCGGGGTCGCCCGCGCGGGGCTGGTTTACCTGATCTACCGGCGCTTCTCTCCTGAGTTGGCCTTCTTTATCTATCTGGGCCTCGAGGGCGCCCTGCTCTATTTTTCGCGGGGCTATTTTTCGCTGGCGCTGGCCGGGGCCGGGGTGATCGGCCTTCTTTGGATTGCAATCCGAAAGCGGTTTAAGGTAAAAAGAAGCAATGGCAAAGAAAGACGCGCTTAAGGATATCCACAAATCGCTAGAGGCTCAGGAGAAAAAGCTGGAGCTCGAGAAAGAACGCCTTGCCAAAGAGAGCCTGGCGTCTCGCCCGGAGATTGGTTCGATCCCTTCAGCGGAATTTGTCGAGCAAGCGACCGAGGGGATGAGCCAGGAGCGTCTCGAGGCGGAGCAGGGGATTTTGGAGAAGATTCTAATGGAGACGCGCTTGGCTCTCTCCAAGATTAAGATCGGGAAGTATGGGATCTGCGAGAACTGCGGGAAGCCGATCGAACGCGCTCGGCTGAAGGTCTACCCCCAAGCCCGCTACGACCTCGAGTGCGAGAAAAAGCTCGGGCTCAAGGAAGGTGCTTGACCGGATCTTCGAAGACGAAACCATTCTAGTCCTCTCCAAACCGCCCGGCCAAATCGTCAACCGCGCCGAAACCACCGTAGGCGAAACCACTCTTCAAGACGAGTTGGAGAATTACTTTGGCATAGCCAAAGCTAGTTCCGCCGAAGGCGGGACGTCCTTCGGGATCCAAAAATCGGAAGATGGAATCGGGGGGAGAGCCGGAATTGGACGGCTCGGCTCCGCCGAACCTAGCAATTCCGGATTAGGAATTGGAGGCAGAGCCGGAATTGTGCACCGCCTTGACAAAGAAACTTCAGGAATTCTGGTCGTCGCGAAAACGCCGGAAGCGTTCGAGAGACTCCAAGCCCAATTCAAGGTGCGGGAGGTGGAAAAGGAGTATCTGGCCTTGGTCCACGGCGAAACTCCCCGGGAAGGAAGAATCGAAGAGCCGATCGGCCGGATTCCAAAACTTCACGGCCATTTTGGGGTGGTCGAAGGAGGCCGTGAATCTATGACGGAATACCGGCGCGAAGCGCTTTATGGGATTGAGGAGGAAAAATACTCGTTTCTTCGAGTCCATCCCCGGACCGGCCGGACCCATCAAATCCGAGTGCATTTGAAGCACATCGGGCATCCGGTGGTAGCCGATCCGCTCTATCTTTCCGACAAGCGCCTCAAGGCGGACCTGGAGTTCTGCCCCCGGCTTTTCCTGCACGCCGCTTCCCTCGCTTTTACCCATCCTTCTTCCGGCGCCCGAATGCGCTTCGAGGCCGAATTGCCTGTGGATTTGCAAAAAGCCCTCGCTGGCCTTAAGATTACTACCGACAACTAGAAAGAAGGAGAGGGAAACATGCGCCGATTCTTTTTGGGGCAGGTGCTGGCCACGATCGCGGTGGCGGTGATGGTTCTATTGGCCTTCACTGTCTTCGGCGTCTGGCAGAAGCCGCTGGAGGCGCGGATCGCCGCGATGGGGATCGCCCTCCTTTTTGGAGGATACCCCTCGATTATCCTCTTCCGCCTGCTGGTGCATCAGCGGGATTGGGACCGGCCGCTGGATGTGGCGTTTGCGGCCGCCGTTCTCGCACTGATCGCGATGACAGGGTTGGGGGGAGCGATCTTGGGGATTTCCATCGTTTCGGTCGTGAGCCTCGTCGTGGGGGCCCGCGCCCTGAAGTCGTTCCAGTCCGGAGACCGGCGCTGGTCCTGGCAGCACCCCGAGTATCTGCTCTGGGGGCAGTTTCTCGCCACCCTGGCGCTGATTTTCCTAATCTTCGTTCAAGGAGGAGGGAAGTGAAGATCAAGAATCCCGTTCTGCGGTTCGGGGCCGGCCTGCTGGCGGTCGCGCTGGCGATCACGGTGCTGGTGTTCCTGCTCTACGGAGTAGGGATGCTGGCGGAGAAGGGGCCTTGCGCGGGGGATCGTTCCAACATCCCCTGCGCCTACGACTGGGAAGGTTTCGGTTTCTGGACGGCTGTGTTACAGGGGTACGGGATGGCTTTTGCGGGAGTCCTTGCGGTTTGGCTTCTCTGGTTTTCTTTCCGGATCGTGCGCTGGGCCGGCAATCGCTTCTTCGGTCCCAGGCAGCAGTGAAGAGTAAGAGTAGAGAGTAAGCCGACTTGGTTTATACCGGTCGGCTTTTTTTTTCCCTCGCTTTCCGCTCCCGATATTTGCTATCTTTAATCCAGAGCCCCTGCCGGGGAAGTAAAAAGCTCGCCATGCCCAAACGCTATCGGAGTAGC
>JBBDZL010000011.1:0-29574 GCA_040900215.1 Patescibacteria group bacterium
TGACCGCAAGGTCGTGCGAGTTCGATTCTCGCCCTCGGCACCATTTTCGGGGATTGGCGCAGTGGGACGACCCGCTACGGGTTCTAGCCGCTGCTCGTGTAAACGGGGATTAGCGCAGTGGTAGCGCGCTCGCTTTGGGAGCGAGAGGTCCGCGGTTCGAATCCGCGATCCCCGACCATCTTTTGATACATTTTTAGTATGATAAGAATGGTGCCCGTGAAGCGTGGATTTATCTCCGAGCGAAGCGAGGCGTACTCGTTTCAGCGAGTTGCAACCGAGCAAAGCGAGGAAAGCACAAAGCTATCGAGCCTAAGGCGAAATGGCTTTATCTCTGAATATAATGAGGCGACAAAGCTATCGAGCCTAAGGCGAAATGGCTTTACACTGTTAGAAATTTTACTGGTTGTCGCTCTTCTTGCCGTCCTGGCCGGAATTGTGATCCTAGCGATCAACCCCGCCCGCCAGCTCTCCCAAACCCGCAACTCCCAGCGGGCGGTAGATATCAATACCATCCTCAACGCTTCCTACCAGTACGCGATCGACAACAACGGAACGGTGCCGGCTTCGATCCAGACCAACGGAACCTGCGCCACCTTAGCCACTAACGAGATCTGCAAGACCGGTGGAACCTGCACCGGGCTGGTGGACCTCTCGGTCCTGACGGCCAGCGAAACCTATCTGGTGGCGATTCCGACCGATCCGACCGGCGCCACCACCAACGGCGCTGGCTATCATATCGCCAGAATCGGCAACGGCCGCATTACCGTTTGCGCCCCCGATGCCGAGTTGGAGGAGACAATCAGCGTCACGAGATAGCCCGAATGATCGATTGAAAATCTCTTTAATATCTCCTAATATCTCTTATCGTCTCTTAAGATTGTTCCTGGTGCCCCGAGAAGGAGTCGAACCTTCACTCTTGACCTTAGAAGGGTCCTGCTTTATCCATTAAGCTATCGGGGCGCTGGAGCGCCCTAGAGGATTCGAACCTCCAACCTACTGCTCCGAAGGCAGTCGCTCTATCCATTGAGCTAAGGGCGCTGGGGTGGCTGGTGGGATTTGAACCCACGACATCTTCCTCCACAGGGAAGCGCTCTGCCGCTGAGCTACAGCCACCACGATGGTACCCCCGGTGGGACTCGAACCCACAACACCCGCCTTAAGAGGGCGGTGCTCTAACCGATTGAGCTACGGAGGCTCACTCGGTCCGCCTACGGCGGAACCGATTGGACGCGACTTCCGTCGCTAGCAATCTCGCTTTCGCTCGATTGGGCTACGGAGGCTCCTGGAGCGGGATACGGGACTTGAACCCGTTTCTTCAGCTTGGAAAGCTGACGTTGAGCCCATCAACTAATCCCGCTTGGAAGGCTACCAATTGCGCATCCTGCAATTGCTAGATCGCTTTAAGCGAGCGTCCATTCTACCACTGAATTACACCCGCACCGGCTACTGAGTTATTATATCAAGCCCCCGATTATCCCCAAACATTTGACTTATAGTTTCCTCCTTGTTATACTATAAGTTGCTCGAGTAGATTTGCGGCGGTTTCAGAGAACATCCGAGACCGACGGGTTTGCTTGAGCCTTTATGATTTTTAAACGGATTCGCAAAATCCGGACCAAACTGGTCCGCCTCGGGCGGACTGTTTTTTCGTGGCCGAAAATCCGCCAGGGCCTCTTGGCCATCTACCCTCGCGTTTTGGTCGGGGTTTACGCTCTTTTTATCCTGTTTTCTCCGTTTGCGCATATCAATACGGCCGACGCGCCGGTAATGGCGGCGGAGGATTTGGCCCGGATCGAGCGCCAGAAAGAGCTGGCGGAACTCCGAGCGGAGCTACGGACCTTCCTCCGGCGCTACCGGTCCAATCTCGGTTCGGAATACATCGAAGCTGTGATCGGGGTAGAGGAGCGGTACCGGATGCCCGGGTTTGCCAAACTGGCGACCGCGGTGGCCCTAAACGAGTCCTATCTGGGGAAAGTTTACCCGCAGGGTTCTTACAACATTTGGGGGATCGGGGCCAGCTCTCCTGACCGCTGGATCGATTACGACTCTTGGAAAGAGGGAGCGACCGCTTTCTACCAAGTGGTCAAGCGGTTGGGAATGAGCCGGGTGAATCAAGAGGAGCTGCTCCAAATCTCCCGGGCCTACGTTGGGACCGCCAATTGGCGCCAGTGGGGGAATAAGATCTGGAAATTCTACCGGAAGATTTAAATCCGGCCTCGCCTGCGCTAAAATGATTTCTGATCGCGCCGAGGTGGCGAAATGGCAGACGCACGGGACTTAAGATCCCGGGTCCTTCATCGGACGTGAGAGTTCGACTCTCTCCCTCGGCACCAAGCTGGGAAAGTGCGGGTTCGCCTTTCGAGCGAAGCGAGAAAGTTAGAACTCGCGAAGGCGAGTCGTCCTCGCGCCCCCAGCACCAATCTATTCTGAAATGAATCGAGAACGAATCGAAGAAGTCGAGGGGATCAAGTACGAACGGATCCCCGTCAAAACCCACAAGATCACGTTTGGAGAGGACCTCCCCCTGCTGTTGAAGAAGTATGTTCTTCCCAAGCTCAAGTCCGGCGACTGGATCGCCGTTTCCGAGAAAATCGTTTCGGTCTGCCAGGGCCATAACCGACACATCTCGACCGTCAGGGCCGGTTGGCTGGCCCGGCTGCTGGTAAAAGGGGTTAAGAAATACCCTAACGATATCGGTTTTTCCCGGCCGGAGAAGATGCAGGTCGCGGTGGAGCGGGCCGGAATGAGGAGAATCCTGCTCGCGATGCTTTTGGGATCGATTGGTAAGCTCTTTGGTGTCCGGGGGATTTTTTGGATTGTTGCCGGCCATCGGGTTTCCGAGATCGATGGCTTTAACCCCGATGCGATGTATCCCTACACCGAGTACGTGATGCTCCCGCCCGAAGAGCCGGAGAAGATCGTGCGGGAGTTAGAAGAGCAGCTCGGCTACCCGGTCGCGATGGTCGACGGCAACAATGTCGAAACCAATGTGATCGCCCAGAGCGCCGGGGTCCCCGTCGACCGGAAGACGGTCAAGCGCATCCTCCACGGTAACCCCCAAGGTCAGGGCAGAGAGCTCACCCCCTTTGTGATTATTCGCGCCTCTTAATATCTCTTAAAATCTCCTATAATCTCCTAACATCTCCTACTACCTCCTAATATCTCCTAGTAGCTGCTCTTGACTTTAATCTTTTATTCCTTTAAAAATAGGCAAGCATTCCGCTTTTTCCCGAAAGGGGGTGATGGTTGATGGAAGATACAGAAAGCGAAGAGACATACGTTTGCAGCGAGTGCGGGCACGAAGGGCCCGAAAATGATATTTGCCCGGATTGCGGGGGGCAAATGCTGCCGAAAGAAAAAGCCGATGGTGGTCTCCCCGGATTGGAAGAAGAGGAAGAGGAGATGGCGTAATATTTAAACTGTGGCTGATTCACAAATTTCCCGCAAAGACTCCGAAATTACTTTAACTGTCCGAGTACCGGCCGACCAGGTCGAGGGGGCTTTTTCTCGAGTAAAGGCCGAGGCCCTCAAAACCGTGGAAGTTTCCGGTTTTCGGACCGGGAAAGCACCGGCGAAGCTGGCCGAATCCCGTCTCGACGAAAACAAACTGGCCCAATCCCTTTTCCAAGAGGTAGTGCCGATCGCTTACGCCCGCGCCGTTTCCGAACACCAGATCAAGCCCGTCATCCCTCCCCAGATTTCAGTCACCTCATTCAAAAAAGGCGAGGAGCTGGTTTTCGAAGCCCGCACTGCCGAAGCCCCCGAGGTTAAGCTCAAGGATTACCGGAAATCTCTTCAGGCCGTTAAAGGCAAAACCATTTTCGGCCCGAAGGGGGAGCCGATCGGGGATGACGCCAAGGTAACCGCCGCCCAGGTGCTGGAGAAAGTTCGCGAAGCGGCCCAGGCCGAGATTCCCCACATTCTGATTGATTATGAAGTCCAACGGATGCTTTCCTCCTTGGTGGATCAGGTCAACTCCCTCGGTTTGACCGTTGACCAGTATCTTTCCTCCCAAGGGAAGAAACCGGAAGACCTGCAGAAGGAGTATCACGAGATTGCCGAACGAAACCTCAAGGACGAGTTTATCCTCAACCAAATTTCCCGGGAAGAAAAGATTAGCGTATCCGAAAAAGAGATTGAAGACGCCATCGAAGCGGCGCCGGATGAGAAGACCCGGGCCGGCCTCAATGAGCCGCGGGGCAAGGCCTACTTGGAAGACGTCCTCCGCAAGCGCAAGACGATTGAGCATCTGATTAAACTAGCCGAAGTAAAATAACTCTGGTATTATTTAGTTGAAATGGCTTCCTATCCCGTTCCATTCGTGGTCGAACAAACCCCAAGAGGTGAGCGCGCTTACGACATCTTCTCCCGTTTGCTGGAGGAGCGGATTGTTTTTTTGGCCGGGCCGATCTCGGACGCGATGGCGAACGTGGTCATCGCCCAGTTGTTGCTGCTGCAGCAGCAGGATCCGAAGAAAGAGATCAAGATGTACGTTAACTCTCCGGGAGGTTCGGCCTACGCCGCCTTTGCGATCTACGATACAATGCTGCAGCTCTCGACCCCGATCTCCACGATTGCGGTCGGGATGGCCGCTTCGGCGGCCACTCTTCTGCTGGCGGCCGGAAATAAAGGGAAGAGGATGTCTCTCCCTCACGCTTTGATCCACATCCACCAGCCCTTGGGAGAGGCCGGCGGCCAGGCGAGCGATATCGCGATCACCGCGAAAGAAATCCTCCGGCTGAAGGATCTCTATGCGGCGACGCTGGCGAAGCACGCCGGCCAGACCAAGGACAAAATCATGAACGACATCGACCGGGACCTCAACATGACTCCCGAAGAGGCCAAGAAGTACGGGCTCATCGACCGAATCGTCGCTTAAATTTTTTCCATTCGGATATAATTTAAAAAGGAGAGCGCCATTGTTGGAATCGTTTTGGGGGCGGTTAGCTCAGTTGGTTAGAGCGCAGCATTGACATTGCTGAGGTCAGAGGTTCGACTCCTCTACCGCCCACCATTTTAACTCCTCCCCGATTTGCTTTTTAAAGATTTCCGTAATACTATGGGAAGCAAGTACTTCCAAAACCTGACACTCTCTGAAAGGAGTGAGAAAGATGAAGGTGTGGGGTAAGTATCTCCCGTATGTGGCGGTTGCCACTTTGCTTTACTTCATCGGGGCGGTCGTGTGGCTGCTCAGCCAAAACACGGCGTTAATCCCGGCTGTTTTGATTTCCCTCGCGGTTTTCGTGGCCATGTCCGGCCTCCTCTTCTTTGTCTTACCGCTGTTGCGGCGAGTCGAGCAGAGTCCTAATCGCAGCGGAATCGCGAAGCTGCTTTTCGGCGCATCCGAGAAAGTTTCGGAGCCGCCGGCCAGCGACAGCGATGGGGAGGAAAGCGAGAGCGCCCAAGAGGCGTTCCGCCGGAATGCCCGGATTGAAGCGCTCCAGCGGGAAGATCGGAAGATGCACGACAAAATCTTTCGGTCGGGTGCCGTGATCAGCGTGGCCCTGGTTATTTTCGGGGCGATCATGTACTTTGCGTTTGGACTCTCCCCGAAAGAAGTCTTCTTCCTTCCGTTGGCCGCCGTCGCCGTTCTGTGGTTCTTGCAAATCGTATTTCTGCCGAAATCGGCAACTTACCTCTCTTTCCTGGTATTCACGGGATTGAGGTTCGCTTTCCAGACCTTCGGGCCTAATATCCTGATGATGCTGCCGAACTTCATCATGCTCCCATTTTTCTATCTGCTGATGATGTTCTTCATGTTCGGCTCCATCATGTTGCCAAACCTGGCGCAGATCAAGTACTTCAAGCCGGGAGATGGAAACTGGGAAGTTCCGAAGGGATCGACGCGCGGGCAATTCATTGCGCGCGCGATGGTTGAAACCCAAATCGACCGCTTCGTGCGCTACGCTAAAGGTCTCTCCGACCGGAAGCCGACGCGTGGAATGGTCTTTGAGGGCCCTCCCGGCACGGGCAAGACGCTGCTGGCGAAAGAGATCGCCACGACGCTGGATCTTCCCGTCGTGATCGGGGATGCTTCCGCGTTTAACGCCCCATTCATGGGGTTTGGCCAGCTGATCCCACTGATTGTCCGATATCGGACGGAGGGGTTGGCGCGCGAATATGGCGGGGCGATCGTCTTCATCGACGAGGGAGAAACGCTCTTCGGAGCGCGCTCCGGCATGCAGCAGCCGACGCCCTTCAATCGGGAGGTTGACCTGTGGGATGTGCTGGACATCAACGGCTGCCAGGTGTTTGATGTGCCGCATGTCCGGACTCGGCAATGGAATGAGCAGCAGATGGTTCTGGCGGCTCAGCCCGCTCCCCCGACGGATGGAAAGCACGGCATCTTCATGATGCCGGGGGCGGGGGGAGGAAGCTCCGCGATCTACCCGTTCCTGACGTGGATGAGCGGCACCGATTCGGCGCCGTTCATGGAGAAATTCCTTCGCCGCAAAGCGAACGAGTTGTTCAGCGCCTTCTTCATCCCGGTGAAAGCCCTGGGTAAGGTGCTGCGGTTGCCTCCTGGCAAGCCCCAGCAAACCAATGTGATGTTCATCACCGCGACGAACCGCTTCTTCATGTTCGACCCGGCGATGATTCGCCCCGGGCGGTTCGGCATCGTCGCTAACTTCGTCAATCCCGACGAGGACGAGCGCGCGGATATTTTCCAGCACTATCTCAACAAGTGGCGCAAGATGGGGTACTACCAGGATGATCTGACTCGTCCGGAACGCATCCGGGAGTTCGCGCAAGCCACCCCCAATACTTCCCCGGCCGAGATCGAACAGATGGTCGAGGAGGCGGTGGATGTGCGCGTTCAGCATGTCGCCGAGCTGCGCCGGTTGAAGCGCTATGAAGCCGAAGGCAAGATTGACGGCCTGATTGAGCGCGACCGGAAATTTTGGCTGCGCTTCAAGAACACCGTCTACGATGCTCAAGGCGCTGAAATCAAGGGTTGGGACGACGAGCGCGTGGATTGGCAGGCCTTGATGGAAACCCGAAGCGTCATCAGCTTCGGCCGAGCCAATCCGGAAGCAGCCCATGAGAAGACGCGGCGGAATGTCGCCTTCCATGAGTTTGGCCACTTTCTCGGGCTAAAGGCTTTCAACGGCCGCCGGCTGAAGCCGACGATCCTCACGGTAGTTCCGCGCCGAGGCAATCTGGGGATGGTGGCGCACGTCCCGCACGACACGCGCGAGCAGCATCCGCAAGAGTACTACGAGGGGATGGTGCGCACCTCAATCGCGTCCTGGGTGACGGAGCGCTTCTTCTTCGGGCAGAATATGCCGGGCGTATCCGGAGATCTCCGAAATGCCACGAACACTGCGGCCCTGATGGTCGGGAAGTTTGGCATGCCGAACTACGCTTGCTCGCCCGCCGATCAGAAGTACTATGCGGGTATCGGCCGGGTGCTGATTTCCGAACCTGAAACGAGCATGTTTAATCCCCAGGCCACGGCCCTTCTCGATGGAGTTCTGAAGAACCCTTCCGGAAGGGAAAAAGTGGCGACGATCATCGGCATGGCGGCGATTGATGCCTACCGCTTGATCCGCGGAAACGAAGAGCTCTTCCTCGAGGTGATCCCGGAGTTCCTTAAGCTGGATGAGTTTTCCGGCGGACGGCTCGACGGTCTCTGGAAGAAGATGGACGAAGAGTTGGTGACGCTTGACCGGATGGCCAAGCGGGACCAGCGGGCGCGACCGAAGCGGGCTTTCGCCGCGGTCAACTCGTTCTACGGGGAGACCGGAGCGGAGGGCTCGGCTACCTACCAGAAAGTGGTGGCGCAAATCGAAGGAGGCCCCTCATGAAAAGGCGTCTCTTGAACGCGGCCACGGCTCTGGTGATTGCGGGGATCTGGATCCTCGCTCCCCGCTTCTACAACTACGAGCCTCCTCCCCAGACTTTCGGTTGGGCGGAAGCTCCGGACCTGAAGGCTTTTCCGGTCGTCGATCTCCTGGTCGACTCGGAGAATAGCCACATCTTTATCGCTCTCGAGATTCCCGAACGCGCGGCGACGCCGCTGCTGATCGCGGATGTTCTCGAGACTTACCGGTGGTCTCAGCGGTACTTCCGCCCGCTTCTCTGTGGAGAAGCAGAGCTGCCGTATCTCTGCAAGATCGGGCTGACCGAGATCTATCTGGTCTCCCGCGTCCCCGCCTCCGGTTCCGGTCTTCGGTGTGCGGTGGGGGAGACCTATGTGATGGAGGTCAGCTTCGGTCTGAACCAACTTGAGATCGAGCGTCTGCTCAACGGGACTCTGCCGGAGACCCTCCAGGAATTCTTCGGCTTCCACCAGGAAGTGGGTGAGAGAACTGGAGATACCGGCGGGTACCTTAAGCCGTATGATCCGCCGCAGTTCTTCTGTGGTTTCCCTAGGTAAGCAGATAGGACCTTAGTTTCCAAACTAAGGTCCTTTTTCTTTTTCGTTTCTTCGAAAAAACTAGGTTTCCGCCTTTAGTGGAAGCCGTCCTTTTTCTGCTATCATTCTTCCTGTGGAAGAGAATGAATTAGACGAATTGCGCCATTCCGCGGCGCATTTATTGGCCGCCGCCGTCAAACAGCTTTGGCCGAATGCCAAACCGACTTTGGGTCCGCCGATCGCCGAAGGCTTTTATTACGATTTCGGCGATCTCAAGATTTCCGAGGAGGATCTTCCTAAAATTGAAAAAGAGATGGCCGAAATCCTCCCCTCCTGGAAGGAGTTTAAGCGGATCGAAGTCTCTCCGGACGAATCCCGGAAAGAATTCAAAGATAACCCGTATAAGTTGGAGATGATTGAAGAATTGGTTAATGACAAACAGAAAATTTCCATTTATCAATCCGGAGATTTTCGGGATCTCTGCCGGGGCGGGCATTCCGAAAGCCCCGCTAAAGATCTGGCGAACTTCAAGCTCCTCTCGATCGCCGGAGCTTACTGGCGGGGGGATGAAAAGAACCCGATGCTGACCCGGATCTACGGCACCGTTTTCCCAACCAAAGAAGAATTAGATAAGTATCTGGCCCAGCGGGAACTGGCTAAGGAGCGCGACCACCGCAAGCTGGGGCGGGAGCTGGAGCTTTTTACCACCAGCGAAGCGGTCGGGCCGGGACTGATCCTCTGGCTGCCGAAAGGAAACATTATCAAAGAAGAACTTGAGAACTGGGCCAAGGAGACCGAAGCGGCGGGGGGTTACCAGCGGGTAACTACTCCCCACATCACCAAAGCCGGCCTCTACGAGACCTCCGGCCACCTTCCTTACTACAAAGACGATATGTACCCCCCGATGAAGCTGGCGGACGGAGAGGAATATTACCTCAAGCCAATGAATTGTCCCCACCACCACCAGATTTACGCTTCAAAGTCCCGCAGCTACCGCGAACTTCCCCTCCGGTTGGCGGAATACGGTACCTGCTACCGCTATGAAGCGGGGGGAGAGCTCTTCGGTCTCCTGCGCGTCCGGGGCTTTTCCCAGAACGACGCCCACATCTACTGCACTTTGGAACAGGCGACGGAAGAATTCGTTCAGGTAATGAAACTTCACGAGCACTACTACCGGGGTTTGGGAATCACCGACTATTACTTGGAAATGGGTTTGCGGGATCCCAAGAAGAAGGATAAATACCATGGCGATGAGAAGATGTGGAAATTGGCGGAGGAGCTGATGCGGAAAGCGGTGGTCCAACTCAAGATCAAGATGATTGAAAAAACCGGCTCCGCCGCTTTTTACGGCCCCAAGATCGATTTTATTATCCGTTCTTCCACCGGCCGGGAGTTTGGTATCTCCACCAACCAGATCGATCTTTACATGGGCGAGCGGTTCGGGTTGAAGTATGCCGATAAAGATGGGAAGGAAAAGACCCCCGTGATCATCCACCGGGCGCCGCTGGGGTCCCACGAGCGCTTCATCGGTTTCCTGATCGAGCACTTCGGCGGCGAGTTCCCGGTCTGGCTCTCCCCGGTCCAAGCTGTGGTCATTCCGATCTCCGAAAAATTCGGGGAGTATGCCGAGAAGGTCAGGGAGGATTTGAAGAAGGCTGGCCTGCGGGTGGAGGTGGACGGGCGGGACGAAAAAATGCAGGCGAAGATTAGAGATGCCCAGCTCCAAAAAGTTCCCTACATGCTGGTGGTCGGGGAACGGGAGGAAAAAGCCGATTCAGCATCGGTCCGTCTGCGGAGCGGTCAAGATTTGGGAGAGAAAAAGGTCGGGGAGATTGCTAATACCGTCAAAGAGGTTGCCGCATCTCGTATCATTGATCTATGGCCGTGAAGAGACCTTCCTACCGGACCAACGAAAGAATTCATGCTCCCGAGATTCGGGTGATCGATGAGGACGGGAGCCAGTTGGGGGTGATGGCGACAAGAGCGGCGCTGGAATCCGCCCGGAGCCGGGGGCTGGATTTGGTCGAGGTGGCTCCCTCCGCTCAGCCGCCGGTGGTCCGGATTATCAACTATAAGCGCTGGTTGTTCGAGCGGGAGAAGCAGAAAGGGGAGGCGGGGGAGAGGCGGAGCGAGCTCAAGGAACTGCGTTTCCGGCCGAATATCGGCGAGAATGACCTGCGGGTTCGGACTCGGCGGGCGGAGGATTTCCTCAAAGGCGGCGATAAGGTAAAATTAACCGTTGTTTTTCGGGGAAGGGAAGCCGCCCACCCTGAACTCGGATTAGAAAAGCTCCGCTTTGTGGTTGATCTCCTCAAAGAATTCGGAAAGATGGAGAAGGAACCGGAGCGATTTGGCCGGGGCTACGAGGTGACCCTGATTCCGATCAAGAAAACTAATCATGCCTAAGCACAAAGTTTCTAAGACAATTACGGAAAGATTTAAAATTACCTCTCGGGGAAAGGTTTTGCATTTGAGCGGAGGGATTAAGCACCGCCGTTCCAAAGAGCGAACCAGCCTGCGGATGCGCGGCAAAGGAATGAATCCGATCAGCCCGGCCGATAAACGGCGACTGCGGCACGTTTTGGGTATATAGCGACTGAAATGGCAAAAGCAAAAGGAAGCATCACAATTCGCCGGCACAAAAAAATCTTGAAGCTGGCCAAAGGTTACCGGGGCGCTAAGAGCCGCCAGTATCGGCGAGCCAAAGAAGCTGTTCTGCACGCCGGCCAGTACGCCTTTGCCGGGCGGCGCCTAAGGCGCCGGGATTTTCGGACCCTCTGGATTAGCCGGATTAACGCCGCTTTGAAGCCCTCCGGAGTGAGCTACAGCCGGTTTATGAAGCTGCTCAAAGACTCCGGTCTGGATTTGGACCGTAAAATCTTGGCCCAGCTGGCGCTGGAGCAGCCGGAATCTTTTAAGAAGATCGTCGAAAAGGTGCTTTCCTCGCATCGCGAGGGTGCAATTTCCGAGGAGCGGAAAGTGACCAAAAAGTAAGCATGAACGTTGCGGAGGCGCAAGAAAAGGCCTTATCCGAAATTGACCGCGTTTCTTCTCTTCCCGAACTGGATAAAGTACGGTTGAACTACCTGGGTCGGAACGGGATTGTTAACCGGCTCTTGAGCGAGATTCCCGAGCTTCCGCGGACGGAGGACCGCAAGAAGGCGGGGGAAATAATCAACACTGTCAAAGGAAGGATCGAGACGGCTCTCGCCGCTAAGGACCAAAAACTAAAGCGGGAGAGCTTGAAGGAAATTGACCGTTCCTCTTTTGACGTCACCGCTCCCGGCTTGGCGCCGGCGTCCGGTTCCATCCACCCCCTCACCGCCTTTCGGGAATTCGTCCGCGACACCTTTACCAAGCTGGGATTCGAAGAAGTCTACGCTCCCCACCTCGAAGAGGACGAGTACAACTTCGGCCTGCTGAACATCCCTCCCGACCACCCTTCCCGCGACCTTTGGGACACCCTCTACCTGGAAGACGGCCGGGCCCTGCGGACCCACACCTCCAACATGCAAGTGCGGGAGATGCGGAATCGCAAACCCCCCATCCGAGTGATGACCTTTGACCGCTGCTTCCGCTACGAGAACATTGATCCCCACCACAGTCATACCTTCACCCAGTTCGAAGTGCTTTACGTTGATAAAGACGTTTCGATGGGTCAGCTCCGCTTCCTTTCCGACCTTTTCCTCAAGGCGGTTCTAGGAGAGAAAACCCGGACCCGTTTTCGGCCGAAGTACTACCCCTTTGTCGAGCCGGGAGTCGGGGTGGACGCCCTCTGCCCGTTCTGCGAGGGAAAGGGGTGCCGAATCTGCGGAATGGGAGGTTGGTTTGAAATCGCCGGGGCGGGTTTGGTTCATCCCCAGGTTTTGCGAAACGGGGGAATCGATCCTAAGGAATACTCCGGCCTGGCTTGGGGATTCGGGCCCGACCGAATGCTAATGATCAAACAAGGAATCAACGACATTCGCAATTTTTACGAAGGCGATCTGAGATTTTTGAAGCAATTTTGAGATGGACGGCCGAAGAAACGACCTAGCATTTTTAGCTGAACAAAAATGAAAATACCTTATTCTTGGTTAAAAGAGTTTGTTAACTTGCGCAAACCGGCCGAACAGATCGCCCACGATCTTTCTCTAGCGGTAATTGGGGTCAGCGGGGTGGAAAAGACCGGCGGGGAATCGGTTCTGGACCTGGACGTGACCTACAACCGCGGGGATCTGCTCTCGGTTGTCGGAGTGGCCCGGGAACTGGCCGCCCTCTACGAATCGCCTCTCAAAGGCCACCCCGAGCGGTTTCAGCCGGCGACCGAATTGGCCGAACTCTCCGTCCGGAGCGAAGCCGAACTCTCCCGGCTTTATACTCTGACGAAAATCTCGAACTTGCGCTACAAAATCACCCCGAAACCGATCGTTTCCCGGTTGGAAATGGCCGGGATGCGTTCGGTCAATCTCTGGGCCGATTTGACCAACTACGTGATGCTGGAGTGGGGCCAGCCGTTCCATGCTTTTGATGTCGAAAAGGTCACCCGCCGCGACCCGACCCTCACGATTGCGGTTCGCCGCGCTAAGAGCGGGGAAACGATTAAAACTCTGGACGGATTGGATCGGCGGCTGACCGGGGAAGACATTGTCATTGCCGATAAAGCCGGCCCGATTGCGATTGCGGGAGTGATGGGAGGCGAGGAGACCGAGGTGGACGAAGGCACCACCGAGATTCTGCTGGAGGCGGCGATCTTCGACCCGCTCTCGATTCGCCGGACCGCCCGCCGCTTAGGGTTGCGCTCGGAAGCCAGCAATCGGTTCGAGCACTATCTTTCTCCAGAAAACCTTTACACATCCCTCGGCAAAATTCTACATCTTTATCAAGTTTACGGGAAAGGTATACCAACCGGATTTACGGCGATTGGGGATAAGATCACCGAACCATATTCGGTCGGGTTGACCCACGAGAAATTAGCTCAGATCACTGGAGAAGCGATCCCGCTTTCCCGGGCTCGCCTTTATCTGGAGAGATTAGGATTCAAGGTGATGGCTTCTGAAAAAGGTTTGCTTTGTTGGCCCCCTCACTTCCGAGGAGATATCAAGATCCCGGAAGACGCCGCGGAAGAGGTTCTCCGGATGCAGGGGTATGAAAAGATTCCGGTGCGGCCGATCCAAACCGTTCTCCGGGAGGCGCCGGAGAACCGGTTGGAAGAAGAGCGGGATCGGGTTACCCGGACGCTGGCCGATTTTGGATTCTCGGAAGTCCGGACCTATCCTTTCGCTTCGACCTCAACCCTAACGCACCTCCGGAAGAAAGATCTTCTCCGGCTCCGGAACCCGATTTCGGTCGAAGCGGAGTATCTCCGGCCCAACTTGCTCTTTTCCCTTCTGGAAGCTGCCCAAAAGAACGTTTCTCGCGCTCCCCAGGGGAGGGTATTTGAACTGGAGAAGGCCTATCCGCGATCGGGAGAACTACTGGAGCTAGGAGCCCTCCTCTGGGGTGAAAAAGAACCCTTCTTGATGCTTAAAGGGGTTCTGGAGGAGTTAGGCCGTCAAGCTCACTTGAAACTGGGGTTCTTTCAGGAGAAAAACGAGTTTCTTCATCCTATCCAGGCCACCGAAGTCCGGATCGGAAAGGAGCGGATCGGGATACTGGGAACGGTCCATCCCCATCTGGCCGAGGCGTTCAGTCTGCCGGAAGCGGCCGTTTTCGAAATCGATTTTGAGAAGTTCTCCCGAATGGGACAGCGGTGGGGGAATTTCCGACCGATTTCGCCTTATCCGGAGGTCCTAGAGGATTACTCCTTTGTTCTCCCTCAAACTCGTTCCCTGGCGGAACTGTTGGAAAAGGTACGTTCCGTTTCTCCGCTGGTTCGGGAAGTAGACCTGAAAGACCGCTTTGAAACCCAAGCCGGGGAACGGTCGGTCACGATCCGGGTCTCTTATCAGTCGGAAGAAAAAGGTCTCTCCAGTAAGGAAGTGGAGCCGATCCGGAAGAAGATCGCCGATTTGATTAGAAAGAACGGGGGAACACCTCGAGAATAAGCGGCTAGGTGCAGGCGATCGTGATTGGGATTTCCAAGGTCGTCGAACCGCCCTTTTTATCCTGAACCTCAATCTTGAGCGTATAGGGCCCGGGAACGCAGACGTCCTGTTTATCCAATTGAAACATAGGAAAAGAAGTATTATCTTTAGAAGAGTAACAACCATCTCCGCAGGTACTTGTAGTTATCCGCCAGTCCTCGATGACTCCGCCATCCACGCTCTTATTGCACTCGTTGGGGTTTCCATCTAAACAATCCGTCCCACTCAGGGAAAATCTAACAAAAGTGATATCTGCCCCAGGTTGCGGTGTCGGGGTTGCCCAGACTACAAATTTAGCGGGAAGAAGATTCTTATCCAAGATGGAATTTCCGTTCGGATACTGGCGGAAAGAAACCGCGCTCTCGGCCAGGATCGGACTGGCGCCCGAGCCGGTGCAATCCACCACGTTTCCACCGCTGTCAAAGCAAAGGGTTGACGTTTCCTTGGGTGGAAAGTATTGGGATTTCCCTTTGTACGTCTTGGCAACCCAGGCGTCCACATCATCCTGCCACTCCGGCTTTTCGGCTCGGATCTTGATGTAGTTGCGTTTTTCGGATTGGCCGGCGGCGATGCAGGCGGCGGAGGCCAGCTTCCCGTCCGGTTTGCAGATTTCGAGCTGAATGTGCCAATTATCGAGTGTAGTCGGAACCGTCCCGGCGATGAATAGATCGGTCTTGGTGGAGGTGGTGTAGGAACCGGGAGCCATTCCGGAAAGAGCGTCGACCGTTCCGGAAACAATCCCGGCGGGGCGTTTAAAGGCGACATTGGGCTTATTGGAAAGATAATCGGCCATTGCCCGGTGCCAGATGCGGGCGGCGCCGCCGGTAGACCGGAATCCGGGAAGCATCGGCATGTTGTCGTTATTCCCGATCCAAACCCCGATCGCTACCGCTGCTTTGGAATCGTCGTGGGAGGGAGTATAGCCGAAGGTCCAGTTATCACGGTTGTCGTTGGTGGTACCCGTTTTGCCGGCGACCGTGTGCCCGGAGAAGTAAAGGGATCCGCCCCGGCCGAAGGTAACCGCCCGAGCACTGTCATCGGAGAGGACGTGGCTGATCAGGTAGCTAACCTGCTCCGAGAGGGCTCGGACTCCCTTGTTGGGCTTGAACTCCTCCAGCACGTTGCCGTTGGAATCGGTCACTTTCAGGATTACGACCGGATCGTGGCGGATGCCGCCGGTCGCAAAAGTTCCGTAAGCGGTGATCATATCAAGCATTTTGACCTCCCCGCCTCCCAGGGTCAGGGAAATGCCGTAGCGGCTGGGATCATTAAGGGTGGAGATTCCCAAGTCCTGGGCAGTCGAAATCATGCTCTCCAGCCCGATCAGAGAGAGCATCTTGACTGCAGCGACGTTCATCGAGTTTCCGAGCGCATTCCTCAGGGAGTAAATCCCGTAATCTTTGTTGGCAAAGTTCGTCGGCCGGTAGCTCTTCTGGCCGGCGGGCATGTCGAAGGTGGTCGGGACGCTCACGATTTGGGTCGCCGGCGCGAAGCCCTGCTTGAGCGCGGTCGCATACATAATCGGCTTGATCGAAGACCCCGGTTGGCGGGAAGGGGAAGTGGTGACGTTGAACTGGCCATCGATGTCGGTAGCGAAGTAGTTCTTGGAGCCGACCATCGCCAGGATCTCTCCTGTTTTGGGGTTGGTGGCCAGCAAAGCCCCATTGGTAACCCGCCAAATCTTAGCCCCCGCCACCCCGTCGGTGATGATCTTCTGGTATTTGTTTTGGAGGGAGAGGTCCACGGTGGTCGTTACCCGCAGGCCGCCGGTTTCGATCATCGTTTCTCCGTAGCGCTCCGCCAAGATTTCCCGAACGTACATGACGAAGTGGGGGGCCTTGATCGAAACCCCCTCCGGCCGGAACTTCAGCTTTGCGGATTTGGCGGCTTCCTCCTCTTCGCGGGTAATGTAGCCGTCTTCCCGCATCCGCCGCAAAACTTCTCCCTGCCGCCATTTCGCCAGTTCCGGATCGCGGAAAGGGGAGTAGCGGGAAGGGGCCTGCGGCAGGCCGGCCAGCAGAGAGGCTTCGGCCAGAGAAAGATCGCTGACATTTTTCCCGAAGTAATTCTCGGCCGCCGCTTGAATCCCGATTGCCTGCCCGCCGTAAGGGGTTTCATTAAGGTACATCTGCAGAATCTCATCCTTGGAGTAGCGGGCTTCAATTTGGAGAGCCAAAATGAATTCTTTGATTTTTCGGACGATAGTTCTTTCCGTGGTGAGCAAGGTATTTTTGATTAACTGTTGAGTGATTGAGGACCCCCCTTGCAGCCCATCCCGCCTGATGACGGTATTGTAAATCCCCCGGGCCATTCCTAACGGGTCAAAGCCGCGGTGGGTGTAGAAGTGCTTGTCCTCGATTGAGATCGTGGCTTGCTTGACCAACTCCGGAACGTTCTCCAATTTGACCAGAGTTCGGTTCTCGTCGCCGTAAATGTCGTAGAGGAGTTTTCCGTTCCGGTCGAAGATTTTGGTCGATAGGGAAATATCCCTGTCGGTGAGCCGATCCGGCGAAGGCAGATCTTTCGAAAAAACGAGCGCCACCGCTCCAAAAGTAACGGCGAAAAAGATGAGGAAGATCAGGAAGACCGTCGCCAGCACGTTCAGCCAATACAGCGGGCTGCGCCGGCCCCTTCTCTGGAGGGACTTAAAGAACGGCAGTTTCGCCAATAGCTTAAAGAGAAGATTGTAGATCCTAGCGAAAAAGGAAAAAACCAATCGCCCGAAGAAACGGATGACTTTTCCGATCGGGCTTAGGATTTTCGCCAGAATTCCCCGCCTTTTGCTGGTCCAGCTATAGGAAATTGTGGGAAGGTATTTTCTCGACCGCACGGGAGAATTTTAGCATAGAATCTGGTAGAATTTATCGGAATGGCCATTAAAGAATTGCTTTCGCGGGGGGTGGAACGAATCTACCCGAGCCCCGCAGACTTGGAGAAAACCCTTCAAAAAAGGAAGATTCGGCTTTACCTCGGGATTGAACCGACCGGCCGCCGGCTGCATCTCGGCCACGCCATCCCTCTCCGCAAGCTGCAGGATTTTGCCGACCTCGGCCACGAAGCCATTCTGTTGATCGGTACCGGAACGGTGCTGGTCGGCGACCCTTCCCAACGAGCTGAAGCGCGGCCGACAATTAGCGAAAAAGAAATCCGGGAAAACATCGCTACTTGGAAGGAGCAGGCGGAGAAGATCATCGATTTTTCCAAGGTACAGGTCAAAGAGAACGGCGACTGGTTGCTGAAGCTGACGATGAAAGACTTCTTCGACATTTCCTCCCGCATCAGCTCCGTCCAGCTTTTTAAACGCGAGATGTTCCAAGAGCGCCTCAAAAGAGGAGACACTGTTTGGGCTCACGAAACTCTTTACCCTCTTCTCCAGGGCTACGATTCCGTGGCATTGGATGCTGATTTAGAGATCGGTGGAACCGATCAAACTTTCAATATGTTAATCGGGCGGGAATTGATGCGGAAAATGCGGGGGAAAGAGAAATTTGTTCTGACCACCCCGATGATTTTTGGAACAGATGGGAAACAAATGAGCAAGACCTCCGGCAACTGCGTTTGGCTGGACGATCCGCCTACCGAGATGTACGGGAAGCTGATGGCCCTGCCGGACGAGCAGACCGGTTCTTACCTGGAACTGGCAACCGACCTTTCCGCGGATGAAATTGCGAAAGCGCAAGCGCAGGATCCGCTTACCAAGAAGAAGCTTCTCGCCGAAACAGTGGTGCGGATGTACCACGGGGAAGATTACGCTCGGCAGGCTCGGAAGGAATTCGAGAGCATTTTTTCCAAAGGAGGAATTCCGGAAAACGCGCCCGTCTGGAAAATTGCCGGCAAAAGGATCGATCTCCTCGAAGTTTTGGTCGAGAAAGGGATAGCGAAGAGCAAATCGGAGGCTCGCCGGCTCTTAGATCAAGGAGGAATTACTTTTGATGGAAATAAACTGGATGATCCGAAGACGGTATTAAAGAAAGGGGTTCTGAAGGTTGGCAAAAGGACCTTTATTAAAATCGAGTGAAATTCTTCCAGCGCCGGCAGAAATTTTTAACGATCTTGATCATCATTGCTTCTCTTAGCTTGGTTCTTTCTTCTTTTTTACCGTTTCTCCTACAGTGATTCTTGAAGACTCGGTTGAGAATCTTCCCTATGTCGGAAAAATTTACGCCCGCCGGCTGGATCGTTTAGGCATTCAGACCGTCCGCGACCTTCTTTACCATTTTCCGTTCCGGTACCAAGACTATTCCCAAACCACCAAGATCCGCCTGCTAACGGCCGGATCCGATTCCGCCGTCCGGGGCCGGATTATTAAGGTCGGCGGTCTTCGCACCAAGGGCGGAAGGTTCATGACTAAGGCGGCGGTCGCCGACGAAACCGGGGCGGTGGAGGTGGTTTGGTTTCATCAACCCTACTTAACCCGGACCCTAAAAGAAGGAATGGAAGTGGGCTTGGCCGGAAAAATCGAGAACTTTGGCGGAAAAATCAGCTTTGTCAGCCCGGAGTTTGAAATTATTAGAAGCGGATCAACGCCCTCCCACACCGCCGGTTTGGTTCCTATCTATCCCGAAACCGCTCGCTTAACTTCCAAGTGGCTGCGCAGCCGCATTCGCAGTTTTTTGACAGGGTCGAACCCTGTCAGCGAGTTTCTGCCAAAAGATTTGCTGATCAAGCAGCAGTTTCCCGAATTGACGGCAGCGTTAAATCAGATTCATTTCCCGAAGAGATTCGAAGAAGCAAGAAGAGCCCGAGAGCGATTCGCTTTTGAGGAGCTGCTCCTTTTTAATCTGCGTTCCGCTAGCCAGCGCGCTTCCTGGGAAAAGCGCCGCCGCGCTTACCCCTTAGATTCAGCCGGAAAAAAGGATAAGGTTGAAGAGTTCATCAATTCATTTCCTTTTCGGATAACGTCCGCCCAGCGGCGCGCGGCCGATGAAATTCTGGCCGATCTGGAAAAAGCTACCCCGATGAACCGCTTGCTGCAGGGAGATGTGGGAAGCGGAAAGACCGCCGTCGCTGCCATTGCGGCCTATCTGGCCTATCTAAACGGGACGCGGACGATCTTGATGGCGCCGACCGAAATTCTGGCCGACCAGCATTTCACCACTCTAAAAACGCTGCTCGAACCTCACGGTGTCAAAATTGCTCTCCACACTGGATCCCATCAGCTAAACAACCAAACCACCAAACAACCAAACAACCAATTCGACCTCTGGATCGGCACCCACGCCCTCTTCTACCGTTCCCAATCGTTCGAAAAGGTGGGATTGGTAATCATTGATGAGCAGCACCGGTTTGGGGTGGAACAGCGCGCCCGGCTGTTGGACAAGGCTAAGGCGGAGGTTACCCCGCACTTGCTGACTCTCACGGCTACGCCGATTCCGCGGACCCTGGCTCTCACCGTCTACGGCGAATTGGACCTTTCTTTTTTGGACGAGCCCCCTCCCGGCCGGCCGCGGATCAAGACTTTTTTGGTACCTTCCTCCAAAAGAGAAGATGGGTATCGGTGGATTCGCCAGCGGGTGAAGGAAGGGGGCCAGGCCTTTGTGATTTGTCCATTGATTGAGGAATCCGAGGTGGAATCGATGAAACAAGTCAAGGCCGCCGCCGCCCAGTTTGAGGAGCTCTCCCGGCTAATGCCGGACGTGCGGGTCGGCCTATTGCACGGTAAAATGCCCGCCAAAGAAAAGAATGAAACTATGAACCAATTTAAAAATGGAAATATTGAGATTTTGGTTTCCACTCCGGTGGTGGAGGTGGGAATTGATGTTCCCAATGCGACGATCATGGTAATTGAGGCCGCCGAGCGGTTCGGGCTGGCCTCGCTCCATCAGCTCCGAGGGCGAGTAGGGCGGGGGACAAAGGAATCTTTTTGCTTCCTCTTTACCAACGACGAGTCTTCTTCCACTCTCCAAAGACTTAAGCCTTTGCAGGAAGACCACAGCGGATTCGAACTGGCGGAATTGGACTTGAAACTGCGGGGGCCGGGGGAGATCTACGGAGTCAAACAGCACGGCCTGACCGAACTGAAAGTGGCCGATTTGACCGATTCCCAGCTCTTAAAAGAAGCCCAAGACGAGGCCCAGGCCCTCTTCCGGGAAGATCCCGGCCTTGCTCGCCACCCCCGGTTGAAAGAAGAACTCAAACGCTTTTCTACCTCCCTGGTTGAACCCAACTAAATTATTTCCTACTCCTATTCCTGATAAACTAAAAATATGCGCATTGCTGGAGGAAAAGTAAAAGGCCATCCGCTCAAGGTCCCGCGAGCCCGGGATATCCGGCCTACTCAAGAATCAATCCGGTTGGCGATCTTTAACATTCTTGGCGACTTGGTAAAGGATCGAAAAGTGGCTGATCTCTACGCCGGATCGGGGTCGCTGGGGATCGAGGCTCTCTCCCGAGGAGCGAGGGAGGCCATCTTTATTGATTCCAACCGCCACGCTTGCGAGATTATTCGGGAAAATCTCTCTCCTTCCCAGATTGAACCTAAGGGCCGGGTGATCTGTCTGGAGGTAAAGCGAGCGCTTCAGGAATTGCCTTCCCAATCCTTGGAACTGGTCTTTCTCGATCCGCCCTACGCCGTCGGAAAAATGGACCACGTCTTTAGCGCTCTTCTTCCCCATCTGAAGCGGGGGGCGGTGGTCGTTTACGAGCACTCCAAAATGACCGAACCGCCGAATCTCCTCGGCCTCCGCATCTTCGACCGGCGCATTTACGGGACGACCAAGGTGACCTTTATGACAAAAGAATAATTGGGATGGTAAGATTAACTTTGCATTTTGATTTTTGAATTTTTAATTTAATACAATGCCTCCGTTGCCGAAAAGAAAATTCTCCCACGGCCGCAAGAAGCGCCGCTATTTTAACAAGCGAGTTAAAGCCGTGGCCACCGTTAAGTGCCGCCACTGCGGCGCCGCCAAGCTCCCGCACCGGGTCTGTCCGGAGTGCGGAAAAATGTAATGGATCCCCGACACGAAGCGCGGCGTGTGGCTTTGGCCACCCTGTTTGAAAGAGCTTTTCATTCCATCAGTCCCGAAGAGAGCATCATCCGCGTGGAGGAAGTGCTGGAAGAAAAAGAGGTCGATCAGGAATTGCTCTCCGCCCTAATCAAAGGAGTGACTGAAAAAACCGAAGAGATGGATCGGATCATCGAGGAGACCGCCCCGGCTTGGCCGACCAACCAAATCAATAAGATCGATCTGATCTCCCTCCGGATCGCCATCTGGGAGCTGCTCTTCGCCAAGGAAGCCATCCCAGCCGAAAAACAGGTTCCGCCCAAAGTAGCGATCGACGAAGCGATCGAACTCGCGAAGGAGTTTGGCGGCTCGTCTTCCGGTCCGTTCGTCAACGGCGTCTTGGGAACAGTGGTGGAGCGCTATTTGGAGGGCAAGGTTCCTCCGGCGAAAGATGAAAACATCGAAGAATAACAAAACCTCCCGTGATCCGGAAAAAGGGATCGAAAAGATCCTCGCGGTAAAGTTCCGCAATCCCGACCTGTTGGAGAACGCTTTCGTCCACCGCTCCTACTTGAACGAGAACTCCGACTTTCCTTTCCCCTCCAATGAACGGTTGGAGTTTTTAGGCGATGCCGTCCTCGAACAGGTTGTTTCCGATTTTCTCTACCACCGCTACCCCTCTCTGCCGGAAGGGGAACTGACCGCCCTGCGGGCGGCTTTGGTAAAAACCGAATCGTTGTCCGAGGAATCCCGCCGGTTAAAGCTCGGCCAGGAACTGCTTCTTTCAAAAGGGGAGGAATTAAGCGGCGGCCGGGACAACCCCTATCTCCTCGCCAATACTTTTGAAGCGGCGATCGGGGCAATCTATCTTGACCAGGGGATCAAGGCGGCGGGTGAATTTATCCACCGCGAACTGCTCTACAAGGCCGAAGAATCACTACGGGCCGGAGTGAAAGATCCCAAGAGCCGTTTCCAGGAAATTTCCCAAGCCCGCTTCAACACCACCCCCCATTATCGGGTTATTAAAGAGTGGGGCCCGGCCCATGACCACCGCTTCTTGACGGCGGTTTATCTGAAGACCAAAAAGATTAACGAAGGGGAAGGAAGGAGCAAAAAGGAGGCCGAGGAGAACGCCGCTCGGCGGGCGCTGGAGTCCATTGCTCCGGGGGGAGTTGCCCAACCGAGCGCCGAGGAGTAATTGTGAAAATCTCCGTTATTACGCTTTTTCCGGCGGTTTTTCATCCGATTTTGGAAACCTCCATCCTAGCTAAGGCCCAGAAAAAGGGAGGACTAAAAATAAATTTGATCGATTTGAGAAAGTTTGGGATCGGCAAATACCGGCAGGTGGACGACCGGGTTTACGGTGGGGGAGTAGGAATGGTACTGCGCGTTGAGCCGATCGCTAAAGCGATCAAAAAATCTAAAATCTTAAATCTAAAATCTAAAATCGTCCTACTAGATCCGGCCGGAAAGCGATTTGACCAAAAGATGGCCCGGCGGTTCGCCAAAGAGAAACATCTGGTCCTGATCTGCGGGAAGTATGAGGGGGTGGATGAGCGGGTTCGGAAACTGGCCGACGAAGTCGTCTCGATCGGGGACTACGTTCTCTCGGGGGGAGAAATCGCCGCCCTGGCCATTATTGACAGCGTGGCCCGGCTTCTTCCCGGGGTGCTGGAAAAAGAGGCGATCGAACACGAATCTTTTTCTACATCTCTGCTCGAACCTCCCCAATACACCCGCCCGGAGGAGTTTGAGGGGATGAAAGTCCCCAAAGTTCTTCGGTCGGGGAATCACCAAGAAATTGCCGATTGGCGGAAAAAAGAAGCGTTGAAAAGGACTAAGAAGCTGCGTCCCGACCTTCCTTCCCTTCCATAAGTTCTAGGAAAACCCGCTGGCCGGCTTTGGCGGCGGCGGTTTTTAGCAGAGAGCGGATCGCAATGATGGTCCGGCCCTGCTTGCCGATGATCATTCCCATATCCTCCTCCGCCACCGAAAGCGCCAAATGGACGGTCCCGTCCGATTCGGCGGATTCCTTGACCTTCACTTTCTTCGGTTCCGAAACGATCCCCTCTACGATGTATTCCAAAAGATCTTTAAGCATTGGTTTCCTCCCCCGACGCTTCGGTCGGGACCCCGACACCTTCGGTCGTCGGGGCTTCCGCCGGTTTCCCGGATTCCGCGGGCGGTTCCTCTGGAGTAGGTGCCTCCGCCGGAGCTTCTGCTGCAGGAGCAACCGCTGGCGCCGCCGCAGCAGGAGCCGCAGCTTCCCTGGATTCGGGCTTCTTAGGCACGTACTTCTTGAACTCGTATTTTCCCTTAACCAGCTTTTCAACGGCGGCCGTGGGTTGGGCCCCCAACTTCAACCAGTGCTCCAGCCGCTCCTTAGAAACAACAAACTTGAAAGCTCCGGGGTGGGGGTAACAGAAGCCCAGTAATTCCACTACTTTGCTTCCTTCGGTCACCGCCACTCGAAAAGAGGGAAGATTCTTTTTTCCAAACCGAACCAATTTAATCACCAGCATTTCGCAGAATAGTTTAGCATCTATCCGGAACTAGTAAAAGCAGTAAAGGAAGTTAAGTCAGTAAGATCAATAAACTTTGAAATCTTTGAGAAGTTCGGCATTCCGCAGGAACGCCGGATCAGAGAGGGAAAAGGTGATCGGATTATCGGGATTGAGAATCGGTCCCGGAGTATAGTAGGAGATCAGCACCGCCTGGGCGGTGATCGTTTCCACTCCGGTCTCTTCGCTGACGTTGGAGCTGTAGCGAAGGGATTCCAAGTCAATCAAGCGGGAAGCCTTCTCGACCGCCGAAATCAGGCAAACCAACTGGCCAAATGAACTTTCGGAAGCATACTGCAGCCGTACCTCCAGCAGCCGTCCTCCTGTTGCTTGGGTTTCACCGCTGAACTGAAGGGTGGTGATCTTAGTTTTGCAGTTGCCGGAGATCTTTTGGACCTGGGTTAGGAGCTCCGGCACCTGGCTCTCGCTGGCGACGGCTTGGTCGAAAACGGCGAACTGCTTGTCGATTTCGACGGATTGATCGGAAAAATCGAGCAGTTTCCGGTTCTTTTCTTTGAGAGCTTCAATCCGGTCTTTTTCGTCAGCGATATCGGTTTGCAGCTGCTGAACTTTCCCCCACGTCGGAATGGCTCCCAGAACGATTAGCAGAATGCCGATCAAAACCAACAGAACCGGCATTCCCCAGGTCTTAACCTCCGGTCGATTTAGAAAAGAAGTTTTCACGGTTGTACCTCCTCGGTCAGCGAAACCTTCAGCCCGTTCTTCTTGATGGTCGCTTCGATCACAAACTCCGCCGTTCCCTTGGAGCTGTTGAGGTTAACCGAATTAAGCACCGCGTTGGTGTAGAGAACGCCGCCCTTCGCCGGATCAACCAGGTTTTGGAGGAAAGCGGCGAGGATGACGTAGGTCTGCGTCTCGCCGTTAATGGTGACCGTATCCTTATCCTTTTGGACGGTTAACCCCGCCACCCGGAGATTGGAGGGCCGGCTGGCTTCGGTGGCGGAGAGGGCAATCGAGAAGTAATCCCGCTCTGCCAAAATCTTATTCAGCGCGGCGGACTTGTCGGCCAAGCCTAACACTTGGGATTCGATTTCGGAAAATTGGGCGATTTGGGTTTCCTCGACCGCTGCATCCTGCTCCAGCTCGGTTAGCCGGCTGGAGAGGGTCCAGCTAAAAGCGAAGATCCCGCCAAAAGCCAATAGGGAAACCAGGAAAAAGAAAATTGTGCCCAGCCGAAACTTCCGCACCAGAGATTCTCGGGTTTTAGCGGCTTCGATCTCCTTTGGGATCAGCTCTATTTCGCGTTTTTCGACCATTTAAATTTCTTTCAGCGCCAATCCGGCCGCGACCGCAAACGAAGGCGCAATCTCCTCCAGCTGCTCGCGGGGGAAATTCCCCGGGATCGAAATTGCTTCCCAAGGATTACCCCGGGCGACCTCCATCCCTAAAGTATCTGCCAGATAGACCAAAACCCCCGGCAGGTTAGCTGTTCCGCCGACCAGAACCAAGCGCTGCAGCGGCCGCTGGCTTCGGGAGGAGAAGAAGGCCTGAGTCCGCTTCAATTCATCTCTAATGATATCAAAAACCGGCTTGATTGCGCTCATCACTTTACCCTCCAATTTTTCTTCCAAACCGTAGGTCCGGATGTATTCGGCCGCTTGGCCGGCGGCGAGGTTGAAGGATTGGGTCAGGGCCCTTTCCAGGGCCTGCCCACCGGTCGCGATCGAACGGGTAAAGCGGATTGCGCCTCCCGAGAAAACGGCGATATCGGTGGTCGAGGCGCCGATCGAAGCGACCAACACTGCGTCTTTCGTTTGGCCGACGACCGAACGGGAGATCGCAATCGTTTCGGTCTCCAGCGAGAGCAGGTTAACCCCGGCGGCGCGGGTGACCTGGATGTACTTCTGGGTCAGGGCTTTGGGAACCGCCACCAGAAGCACGTCCACCTTGCCGGCCTCCAATTCCGAAGGTCCCAGAATCTCAAAATCGAAAGCGACCTGGTCCAGCGGCATCGGCACATACTGCTGAGCTTCATTTTGGACCGAGGAAGCGATCTCCGCTTCGCCCATCTGGGGAAGGGTAATCACTCGGGCGAAAACCTGCGATTCGGGGACGGAAGCGACCACGTCTGTGGTCTTAAAGCGTCCTTCGCTGAAAAACTTGCTCAGGGCCTCTCCCATCTTCTTGAGGTCCTCGGGATTTTCCGAAACCAGCGAAACGCCAGGAGAAGCGGTTTGGTGATAAGAGATTAGAGTGCGGTCCTTAACTTGCACTCCTTTGATCGTGGAAGTTCCGATGTCTAGTCCAACGAAATCGGCCATCAATTAAAAGATACAAGATATCGGAGAGAAGATACAAGATTAGAACCCACCGGGAACTTCGTGGTAGAAGAACTTCGGCCGGCCGAGGACCGATTTGAGGAGGACGTAGTACTTAGGATCGTGGCTGATCAGTTCGGCCGGATCGGTGTTGTTGTCGTCGGGGGAGAGGTTCCGGTCCAGGGAAAGCGTATCGCGAAGGGAGATCAGCCCGCCTTCGACCACCAGCTGCCGGGTGACTTCATCCGGAGCGGACTTGTCATAAGCGGTGTTGATCCTTCCTTCGGCGATGTAGGTTCCTCCCGCGAAGTCGTCGGCCGGCCCACCGCCCGCAAAGTCCTTCGAGAAGTTGATGTCCCCGGAAACGATGAAAGCGATCGTGCCGGTGGAGGAGGTTCTAATTTCGGCATCGATCGTCAAGTCCCCGTCAATGAAGACGAGGGTGTCCGCTCCCGCCGCTTGATTGAAGACCGCGTTGACCGTCTTATCCCCGTTGATCAGGAAGACCCCGTCGGCGTTGGGGAGGGAGGGGCCGGAATAGGTGGTCACCCCCTTGCCGTAAAGTTTAAAGAGTCGGGCGTAGGTCGGCGCTTTGATCGGGGTGTTCTGGTTGAGATCGAAGTTCCGCTCGGGGTACCAGGGCGCCTTCCAGTTCTCCTGGGAAGTGCCGGTGATCGAACCCCGGGCGAAAATGGACCAGCGGGAGTTGAATTGCCCCGAGGGTGCCGGCCGGAGGCCGAGGAGGTGGTTGGCGTGGATCAGCCCGTTCAGAACCTTCACCCAAGGATTAACCAGGGTGTAGTGCCAGTAGAGATCGACGTAGCCCCCCGAGGGGACGTTGACCGTTCGAGAAGAACCCGAGGCCCCCGCTCCCGCGACCGGACAGCTAGCCTCGTTGTTGACGCAGGCGGTGGTGTGGCAGTCGGTGCGGTTGTAGCAGAGGGTGGATTGAACCAAATATCCTCCCGGAGCGGTGACGGAAACGGTGTGGTTGCCGGTGGAAACGCCGGGGTAGGGGTAGGGGTTGGCGGTCGTTCCCGAACCGCCGTCCAGAAAGATCGTCTGTTCCGAAGCGGGGGAGGCGGGGGAGTTGTCCGGCATCAGATTCTTCTGGCCCTGGATGGTTCCGGTGGGGGCGGAGCAGGTAAGCAGGCTGGCCGAGGGAACGATCTGGTCTGACGACCCTTGCTGTTGATATCGCAGCCGAGAAACGGCATCGCCGCCGTTCTCGTAGTACCAGACCCGAATCCCGTACCAGCCGCTGTTTAGCAAGATGTAGGAACCCCAGCGGGTCTGGGCACCGTGGTCGGACCAGTCATCCATCACCCGGGCCCAGCTTCCCGGGGAGGTTTCCAGATCGACCGCCACCCCGTCGTCGCTGGTCATCCCGAACCGCCAGAGGCCGGGAGAGGAGAGATTAACGTACCCCGTCCAAACGGTGGAGAAGTTATTGTTGCAGAGCTTGCTGTCGGGGGCTCCCGAGCCCCAGTCGAAGTTTACCGTCGAGTCGTTCCGCTCCATTTTCAGCCCGCCGTCGTGCCGGAGTGCGGGGTTAGCAAAATTGATCGAGCCCCCGATCGGGGGCGCCCCGCCGCCGACGGGGTTATCGCGGTAGTAGTGTCCCCAGAGGCCGTTGGCCTGGGTGCAGGAACCGGAAGAGATCGTCGGCTTCGTCCCCCAGTCGCAGCCACCGCCCCCGCCTCCGCCCCCGCCTCCTCCTCCACCACCCCCACCCCCGCAGGACTGAACGCAGTAATTAAAACTTCTCGGGGAGTATCCACAATCAGAAGGAAACGGGCATCGATGACAATGTTTGGATGGAATTGCACATCTATCAGAGTCACCACCAGAATAAGTCCCTTGAAACCTAAAAGGATTATTTGAAGGACAAGTTGAATCTGCCCGACATTGGCTATTGCCGCATACAAGTCCACAATCACTAGTGCCTGAACTGGAATAGATTTTTTCCGGAACTACAACAAATGCGAGTCCAATAATGATTGGAAAAACTAAGATTGCCAATAAAATCTTTAGATTCATTTTGTTCTAACTAACTCGCAACTTTTTACAATGGATTTGCAATCCTGATCTCCGCATACACCTTGCAATGTATCTTTTCCAGCCTCAACAATTTCATATAAAGGGGAGCTTGCTTTAACAGTTGTGGCTTCCCCAGTGCTTGAATCAATTGTTGTAATAACAGGATCATTAATCGCGCATTTTATTTCCGAATTGATGTCATTATCCCTCCGATTAAAGGGAAAAACGTACCTTAAGAGCATTGTTTTTCTATCGGGATCAACAGAAATTACAGCAAAAACCGCTGGCTGCGCGGTGACATCAAAACTGAATAGTTCCGCCGGATATCCGCTTTCGGCAAATTGTTCCTCGAGAGATTTTTCTTCGTCCTCTTCATGGACGGTTCCCAAGAGATCGTTGATCGTCCCGGTAACCCTTGAAAGAAGGGCGTTGTCCGGTTCCAGCTCCTCAAAAGGATTTGGCAAACGATCGCTCCTTACCAAAAAAATAAAAAAAGCAACAATCAAGATCGGAAATGCGACAAGCAATGCTATTAACTTCTTCATCGAGCTAAATTCATGTTATCTAATTCCACTAACAAAGCGCAATCTTATTTTGGAAAAAGATAGAAAATATCGAGAAGAAAGATGGGCTTATTCCAATTGCCAACCAGGCCATTTCCGACATAATTTCTTACTTTACCCGAATCTTTCCCATAAGAATCTTGAGCGTAGAAATTGTATTCTGGGATTTCGCCGGAGATATCGGCATCATTCGGGTTTAGCAGGGGAACGAAAATCCATTTCGAACCGCGGGGGAACAGCGCCTCCAATTTTTCATTAGTATAAGGCTGGGCGCCGTCCGGCATTTCCTGACCTTCCAGACCGGCCGCTTGCTTAATAACCCAAGGGGAAACATTTCTTCGAGGATTTGCCCTGGAAGTCAGTTGGATAATAAAATCCAACTTTCTAAGTTTTCCGTCGTCGCTGGTTGAAACCGTTTCCAAAACTTTGGATTCCAGATCGCCGGAAGGATTGAAGTCCGATATTTTTCCGGTTGACACAACAGTAATTCCCAATCGTTCCAAAGAATCAAAGGAGAGCGTAAAAGACGGCTCAAAAGATACAGTATTAACCGCGCTTCCAGCCGGAATAGAGGAAGCGAGAGCCTTTAAGTCCTGAAAATATCTCCAATAAAAGAACGCTGCCAAACCAGCCAAAATCAAAATCGTGAAAAATAAAACGCGACCGGCTTTTGATTGCAGCACTTTAATTATTCTAGCGAAAATCGCAAAAAAAGAAGCCGATTAGCTTGGGGCCAATCGGCTTCGGTTGCAGAACTTAT
>JBBDZL010000012.1:0-17100 GCA_040900215.1 Patescibacteria group bacterium
CTCCAAAACATGCCTATCCTCGGCATCGACATCGGCGCCAGCAAAATCCACTACGTCATTTGGGAGCAAGACGCTCCCTTGATTTCTGAAGAATTCAAGCTTTCGGCGCCCGCCGGGCAGAGCCCTCTGGGCGGCGCCCGCCGGGAAGAACTGATCAAAATAACTCAAGATATTGCCCAAAAAATTAAGGGCCGGGGTGTCTCCGCCGCCGGAGTGGGGGTCCCGGGGACGGTCGAGGACGGAACACTGCGCTCCGCTCCGAATTTCCCAGAACTCTTGGGTGGAGATCTTAAAGCTGAACTGGAAAAAATCCTCGGCGTTCCCGTCACGCTGGTGAACGACGCCAAGGCCTTTATCCTGGCCGAAACCGCTCTGGGCGCCGCCAAGGAATTCAAAAACGTGGTCGGGCTAACTCTCGGCAGCGGGTTGGGAGGCGGGCTCTACTTCAACGGCGCCCTCTACCTGGGGAAAGGATCGGCCGGCGAAATCGGCCACGAGATCTTGGACCTCCCGAACCTTAAAGAAACCGAAGATTTCGTTTCGGCCAAATTTTTCCAGAAATTTGGTTCCGATCCCAACACCCTCCGCCAGCAGGCGGAAGCCGGCGACTCTTTTGCCCAATCAGCCTTCCAGGAATTCGGCAAAAATATCGGCGTTGTGATTGCCAACCTAGTCAACTTGCTGGACCCGGAAGCAATCGTTTTGGGAGGCGGAATCGCCGGCGCCTACGATTTCTTCATCGAGGAAGCCAAAAAAACCGCCGCGGAATTGATCATTAATCCTTCCAGCCAGTCCGTCCCAATCCTCCGCTCCGCGCTGGGGGCTGCCGCCGGGGCCGCCGGAGCGGCGATCGCTGCTTCCCGCTAGGATATAATATTAAGTGGAAAAACTCCGCTTGGAGCGGAGGCCGGTGGACGGCCGCCTACGGCGACCTATCTCCGGCTCACTTTGTTCGCCGGAGTAGCTCAGCGGTAGAGCACTGCTTTCGTAAAGCAGGCGTCGTCGGTTCAAATCCGACCTCCGGCTCCAGTCATTAATGCGCTATCGACAAAAACGAGGAAAGTACCTGCTAAACCGAAAACAGCTGCGGCTCCACCAAAGCTGGAAGACCCTCAGCCGGGACGATCGAAAAGATTTGATCAGCCTGCTCAAGGTTCTGGGAGTAATCACCGCCGTAATTGCGGCTCTTTACTTTATTGGAATCAACGGGCTGACCTACATCGGCGGTTTCTGGAAACTCTTCACCGGCGAGACGGGCCAAGCCGCCGGCGACAAAATCGCCCCCTCCCCTCCCAGCCTAAACCCCCTGCCCCAGTACACCAAAACAGAGAAAATCAATATCTCCGGCTACGCCGAACCGGCCAGCGAGGTAACCCTCTTCATTAACGAGAAGGAGACCGCCAAAACCATTGCGGAAGCCGGCGGAGGAACCTTCAGCTTCGCCAATGTGGTTCTCCCGGTCCAAGGAAAGAACACGATCACCGCCACCGCTGCCGATCGGGGCGATAACGTCAGCCAGAAGTCGGCCGAGCTGGTGATCGTCTTTGACAAAAAACCACCCGAGCTGGCAGTGACTTCTCCTAAGAACGGGCAAGCTTTTTCCGGAGAAAACAAGGAAATTGTGGTCGCCGGCACGACCGAAGCCGGAGCGACCGTTAAAGTAAACGAGGCCCAAACTCCCGTACTCGCCGGTGGCTCCTTTAGCTACAAGATTACCGCCAACAGCGCCGGAGAGATTGAGATTACGATAGTTGCTACCGACAAAGCCGGAAACGAAAAAAAGGTCGAACTCAAAGTCGCTTACTCTGAATAACAATTCAGAGCTAGCGAGTTTCCTATCGCGTCCGCTCCTTAAGCGTTTGCCAAGAAAGCAAGACCAGGATTACCAGTTCGGCAGCGACGGTGGCCGTAATCGAAGCAAAGTACGAATAGCGCGGGATGAAAATCCAATTAATCGAAACGTTAAGGACGGCGGCGGAGGCATAAATCGCCGGAAGGACCTTTTCCTTCCCGACGGTAATCAAAAACCACTGCAGCGGCGCAGTCACGAAGAAAAGCGGAAGCGACAATACCAGGATCCGAATCACCGCTGTTGAGGCCGAGAAGTCCGCCCCGCCCAGAATCTCAATCACCCAAGGCGCTAGGACGAAGCCCACCCCGGCCAGCCCCACCGCCGCCCCGACCAGCAGGCGAATACTCTTCTTCATCCGGTCGACGAGAAAGCTCAACCCTCGCCGGTAATCGGAAAGCATCACCGGATAAAGGGCATTGACGAAAAAGATGGGGATCGGCAGAATATTCTCAAAGACTTTGTATCCCAGCCGGTAGATGCCGACCGCCTCGGACGAGTCCAAGGCCCGCAGGAGAAAAACATCCGCCATCCAGTTGACTTGGGAGAAAATTAGCGTTAGCCCTAAAGGAACTGCCGCCCGCAAGAGCCGGCGAGTGAAATCCCGCTCGGCGGTAAAGCGGGGCCTCTCAACCAGCCGAAACGCGAAGAGCAGGGCCAGCCCGGCCAAAACGAAGGTCGTTGCCGCCCAGGCCGAAACAAAGAAGAGCAAGCCGGCGTGGTTGGCAAATCCCCAAACAAAAACCAAAACCGCAAAGATCGAAGAAGCAATTCCCGCGGCAACCGAAAGGTCATAACGCAAGTTGTGCTGAAAGAGGGCGTTTAAGCTGGTGTAGGCGCCTTGGGCAAGAACAGTCGTCGCCGCCAAAACGATCCCCCCTTTCACCAGCGCGGAGTACGGCGCAAGGAGGGCAAAGGCAAGCGCAAGAAGGAAAGTCGCCGCCGAAAGTCCCAGGCGCAGAACTAAAAGACTGCCGAACTTTCGGACGTGATGGTTGTCCTGCGCCACCTGCCGGAGAAAGACCGCGTTTAGTCCGAAATCGGCAATCAGGTAGAGAAAAGCCGGAACGGTGGTGATCAGGATATATTCCCCGAACTGGGAAACCCCGAGCGCCCGGGTAACCAGGGCCACGGTGGCGATGGAGGAAATGACGCTAACGCCTTTTCCGATTAACTGGTAAATTGTGTTCGCGGCGATTTTTCTCCAAAGCATAGTGGGTTTTTATCGTGGTGGGCGGTAGAGGATTCGAACCTCTGACTTCTGCAATGTGAATGCAGCGCTCTACCGCTGAGCTAACCGCCCATACGTATCCTACCTTCTTTAACTATTTTCTCAATGTAATCGTGACGTTTTAGATTTTTAAGTTTCCTTTCAATCGATCTCGCCATCTTCAATGTTGGATAATCCTGGCAAAGAACTAGATCTATTTCTCCCATCCGTTTTGTAGAAGGTGTGAAACCCCCAATATGGTGATTCAACCTCTTCTTTAAGTCCACTGTACTGCCGATGTAAAAACGACCGTCACTTCTGCTTTTAAGAATATAGACAAAAGCCATTTCGCAAAACCACTGAGAGCCGACGCTTAGGTCGGCTCCCCGACCGCTTCGCGCGTCGGGGCTAACTCCCCGGCTCATTTATTCTATAATACCCCAGTGCTTTTAAAATTCCTTCGGAGCATTGTTACATTCTTCTTTGAGATTGCCGAGACCGCCATTCTGGCGATCTTAATCTTTTTGGCGCTCTACCTTTTCCTAGTCCGGCCGCATCAAATCCGAGGCGACTCGATGCTCCCTAACTTTCACAACGGCGAGTACCTGCTGACCGAAATGGTGAGTTACAACCTGCTCAAGAAAGACCCCCAACGGGGTGAAGTGGTCGTCTTTCGTTCCCCCGAACAGCCTAATCTCGATTTCATCAAGCGGATCATTGCTGTTCCGGGAGAAGAGGTCAAACTCCAAAACGGGAGGGTCTTTATCGTCAACGAAGAGAACCCCGAGGGCTTTCTGCTGGCCGAAGAATACCTGGAAGAAGGAACCGTCACCGAAGGCCGGCGGACAATTAAGGAGGGCGAACTCTTCGAAACCGAGGAGGGCTACGTGGTGCTGGGCGACAACCGGGAGCGATCTTCGGATTCCCGAGAGTGGGGAGTGATCGGCAAGGAGGGTATTATCGGAAGGGTTTGGCTGCGCTACTGGCCGCCGGAAGCGTTCGGTTTAATCAAGCCCGCTACTTACTAAACGCGAAGCGTTTATTGCAACTGAGCACCAGCGAAGACAGCATTAACGTACTGAAACAAACTTCTTCCCTAATTTGGTCGTAAAGGCCACCTTCCCCTCCTGGATCGCAAAGATCGTAAAATCCCTTCCCATCCTAACCCCCGCCCCCGGGGCGATGCTTCTTCCCCGCTGGCGCAGCACAATCGCTCCGACCGGAATCTTCTGGCCGGACCCGACTTTCACTCCCAACCTCTTTCCTGAGACTCTTGGTTTTTGGCGGGCTTTAGAGCCGCCGGCTTTCTTATGAGCCATTAGACTTCAATTTTCTCCACCACAATCCGGCTCAATTGCGACCGATAACCCCGCTTGCGCCGGTATCGCGACTTGGCCTTGTATTTCATTACCAAAATCTTGGGGCCTTTCTCCTGACCCAGAACCTTATAGGTAACTGAACCCTGGCCGGGCGCCGGCTCCAAGATCACCGCCGGGGCCTTGGCGCTCTTCCCCTCTTTCAAGTCCAGGTGGTTAACCAGGATTTCACTCCCTTCCCTCACCAGCTGCTGCTTTCCCCCCAACACCAAAACCGCCAGCTTTTCTATCCCGTGTCTTGCGGGAGCAGCGATCTTCGGATCGCGTCCTTTTATCCTTTTGTTTTCCATATCTCTAAGAGTTTACCAGGTTCCAAACCGACTGCAAGGGTTTGACTCCGGATCAGCTGGGAGAAGAGCGCCACCGCCGCTTTGTTTTCGGATGTGTCAGGATAATCCACCTTGATTCGGTCGGAGAGGTTCAAGTTTTTCTCCCGCCGGAGTCCCTGAATCGCCCTAATCATCTCCCGGGCGGCATACTCGGCCCTCAGTTCGGGGGTGAGCTTGGTTTCAAACCCCACCTTAAGATTCTTCCCGGGACAGAACTCGACTTCCTTGACGTTCAGCTCCTCGGCCAGAACCGGAATCAGATCCTTCCTTAGTTCCTTTCCGAGACCTTCCACGTTGAGCTTAGAAAGCGGCTGGCGGAGCGGGATCCCCGCCGTCTTGCGGAAAGAGTGCCCCAGCTCGACCACCTGCCGCAGGGCAACCATCTCTTCTTCCAGAACCTTGTCGATCCGACCCACCTTCGGCCAATCGGAGAGATGGACGGAATCCTTTCCGGTGAGACTGCGGTAGATCTCTTCGCTGATGAAGGGAACGAAAGGCGCTAAGAGCTCGGCCATCGAAGCCAGCACCTCCCCCATCACTTGGTAGAAAACCGCCTTGTCCTTGGCGTCCGCAGCGGCCGGTCCGGCCCGCTCCCGGCTCCGGCGCAGGTACCACTGGGAGAGGTCGTCGACCACGAACCGCTCGAGCGCGTTGGCGGCCGTGGCCGGATCGTAGCGGTCCATCGATTCGGTCACCAGTTTGACCAAGGAATTAAGTTTTGAAAGAACCCATCTGTCTAGAACTGCTGGCTGCTGTCTGCTGGCTGCTGTCTTTTTTGGTTTCCACCCGTCGGCAAGGGCGTAATCGACGAAGAACTTGTAGACGTTCCAGAAAATCAAGAAGAATCTCCGGCGGATCTTTTCGGCCGGGCCATAGCCAAAATTTAGGTTGGCGGCCGGATCATGGGTGAGGTAGAGCCAGCGCATGCTGTCGACTCCCATTTTCTCGGCTCCCTCATTAAATTCGATCATGTTGCCCGATGACTTGTGCATCGGCTTCCCGTTTTCTCCAAAAAGGGTGGCAAAGCCCAAAACCGTCTTAAAAGGCTCCCGGTTCTCCAAAACCGTGCTCATCGCTAAAAGGGAATAGAACCAGTTTTTAAACTGGCCCGGGAAGCTTTCGGTAATAAAATCAGCCGGATACCACTTTTTAAACTCTTCTTTGTCGGTTAAGTAAAGCGGCTTACCTTGGTTGTTTTCCGTAACGGTCGAAAAGGAAACGATTCCGGCATCCAGCCAGGGATTTCCCACATCGGAAATGCGCTCCATCACTCCCCCGCACTCCTCGCACTTTACCTTCACCTCATCCACATCGGGACGGTGGGGAGTTTTTCCTTCGAATTTCTCCCATCCCGAGACCGCCCGCTTCTTCAACTCCTCTTTCCCGCCAATAACGGTAAAGGATTCGCACTCCCCGCACACCCAAATCGGAAGAGCCAAGCCCCAGTAGCGGCTTTTGGAAATGAGCCAGTCCTGCATGTTCCCCAGCCAATCCAGCTCCCTTTTCAAACCAAACTCGGGAATCCAGGTGATCTTCTTCGCCACTTTCTTTAAGGGATCCCTTAAGGGGTCCATCGCGATGTACCACTCCTCTACCACCCGCCAAACCAGCTCCGTCTTGCAGCGCCAGCAAGCCGGATAGCGGTGGGTGTAGGGAACAATCGCAAAGATAAACTCTTCTTTCCCTCTTAAGTAATCTAAAATAAGTTCGGGGTGTGCCTTGGCATTTTGACCGGAAAATTCCCCCAAGTTGCCGAGATACCCAGCCTCCTCGTCAATCAGCTCAATCACCGGCAGCCCTAGTTTCTTCCCCAGCTTAAAGTCCTCGGTTCCCGCCCCCGGAGCAATATGTACCAAGCCGGTTCCCTCCTCGGCGGAAATGGGCAAAATCTTCTCATCGGTCGCAATAACTTCGTGTTCCCAATTTCCCAACGCCTCCTTAACCCGCGGTAAATGATCAAACGGAGAGGCATACTTTAATCCCACCAGCTCCTGGCCTTTAAGCGTCTTCACCACTTTAAGCTTGAGCCGGCGCGCCGCCTCCTCCGCCAGGTAGTAAGTGTTGCCGGCGACTTCCCCTTGAGCCGCTACATATTCCTTCTTCGCATCCACCGCCACCGCCACATTCCCCGGCAAAGTCCAGGGGGTGGTGGTCCAAACCAAAAGATATTCGCTGCGCCTTCCCTTAATGGGGTATTCCAAGTAAATGGAGTCGTGGGTGGCCTCCCGGTAATCCTCGGTCAGCATCTCGTGCTGGGAGATGGCCGTGCCGCATCTTGGGCACCAGGGCACCGAATCCCGGCCTTTGTAGATCAGCCCCTTCTCATGGCACTTTTTTAAGAAATGCCAAATCATGTAGTTGTTCTCGTCCGAGAGGGTGTAGTAGGAGTGGTCCCAGTCCATAAAATACCCCAATCGCTTCGACTGCTCGGTTTGAATGGCGGCATACTTTTTGACCCGCTGCTTGCAGAGCGCCACAAATTTGGCAATTGAGGCCTTCTTGTCTCCCGGAATGAGGTTTTCAATATCCCTCTTGCTTTTAAGCCCT
The DNA here is from genome assembly GCA_040900215.1 of Patescibacteria group bacterium. Taxonomy (GTDB): domain Bacteria; phylum Patescibacteriota; class WWE3; order 9FT-COMBO-53-11; family 9FT-COMBO-53-11; genus 9FT-COMBO-53-11. Next base: position 7,312 of record JBBDZL010000012.1, read on the forward strand.
AATTCTTTCTCCACCTCGACCTCCACCCAAAGGCCCTGGGCGTCAAAACCGTTCTGGAACCGCTGACGAAAACCCTGCATGTTTTTGTAGCGCTGGAAGAGATCTTTGTAGGTCCTCCCCCAAGCGTGGTGCACCCCCATCGGATTATTCGCGGTAATCGGACCATCCAGAAATCGGAAAAGTTTATTAGAATTTTTATTTCTCTTCAGGTATTTTTCGGGCAATCCGGAAGAATTCCATTTTTTTAGAACCTCCCGCTCCATCACCGGAAAATCGGGCAAAGCCGCCACCTTTTTAAACTTCATATCAGGAAAAGTTTACCAAAGTTGACGAAACGGTAAAAGTAACTCATAATAAGAGGAAGTTTAAAATCCATCTCTAGGAAAGGAGGGAAGGGATGAAAGCGGAGTCCGGAAACTACCTGATTGAGCAAGCGGGGGACCATCCGCTCCTGACCGCGGAAGAAGAACGGGATTTATCCCGAACCTACCGGAAAGGGTCCGCCGCGCAAGCGAAATTGGCCCGCGCCCGTTCTCCCCAAACCAAGGCTTCTCTGCAGAAATTGGTTGCCCGGGGAGAGGAAGCGCGGCAGCGGATGATCTCTTCCAATATCAAGCTGGTTGTCAGCACTACGGCCCGGTACCTCCGGCGTTTCGACCCGGTATCAAACGGCGGGATTGGGCTGGACGATGCTATCCAAGACGGCATCCTTGGTCTGATGCGCGCCGTTGAAGATTACGATCCGGAATTGGGTTGGCGCTTCTCGACCTACGCAACCTGGTGGATCCGCCAGTTTGTGCAGCGCGGAATCGACAATGCCGGCCCGACGATCAGAATCCCGGTCCATATGGCTGATCGGCGCCGCTTAATCAAAAGGGTCCGGGAGCAACTCCAAAAGAAGAGCGGGCACTTGAAGGTCGGCGCGGCCGAAGTGGCCCGGGAGACTCATCTCTCCGAGAAGGATGTCGCTTTCGCCGATCGGCTTCCTTGGACCTCTTCCCTTGACGAACATGTTAGTTTCGCGGATGGGGAGCGGGATAAACTCGAATTCATCCCCGACGGAACGAACGTGGAGGAGGAAGCACTGCAAAAAATCTCCTCCGCCGGCTTGCTGAAGATCGCCCGAGAAGTTCTCAATCCCCTGCAATTCAATGTCTTGAGATTGCGGTACGAGGAAGAGCTAACCCTGCAGGAAACCGGAGATCGGCTCGGATTTACTCGGGAAAGGGCCAGACAGCATCAAAAGGAAGCCCTCCGAAAGCTAGGGATACATTTCAACGTCAACGGCTCCGACTAACCATCGCGAGCCGTTTTTTGTTTCAAAATTCGATCCCCCGCTTGGCCTTTTTCCCTTCGGCAAAGGGGTGCTTGATTTCCTTCACTTCCGAAATCAGATCAGCGGCTTCGATCAACTCCTTCGGAGCATTGCGTCCGGTCAGGATCACATTCAATTTTTCCGGCTTATCTTTTAAGAAGTCCAAGACGGATTTAACGTCCAGCAATCCCAGCGAAACCGCCACATTGACCTCGTCCAAAATCAGAAGATCGTAATCTCCGGAATTAACTTTCTCTTGGGCAAACTCCAGCGCTTTTCGAGCGGCCTTCTCATGGACTTCCCGCGGTTTGGTGTCCCCCATGATCCCCACAAACCCCTCCCCCATCGGGTAGATTTCGATTCCCAGCTTTTTAAGAGAAGGGACCTCGCCCGAGATCCATTCCTTGATGAACTGGACCATCAGGACCTTCCACTCCTGCCCGATCGCCCGCACCGCCTGGCCGATGGCCGCGGTGGTTTTACCTTTTCCGTTGCCGGTGAAAACGTAGATTAGGCCTTTATCTTGGAAATTCAACATTCAAATTACCGCAAGAGGACGCGATCTCCGATCGCTACTTCCTGTGGATCAACATTCAGAATATCCACAGGAATAACACTTGCGGCAGCCCTCCTCATTCACGAGCGTGGCTTGGCCGCAGGTCGGGCAGATGTCCCCCACCTTCTGCAGCTTCCCGACCGGCAGAGTCGGCTGGACTTCTTCAATCTTGGCCTGCTCTTTCTTCCAACCGAGGTATTCTTTGAGAATCTTGGCAATTCCATCCGCCAAGGAACGCACCTTTTGGGCGCCGAACCCCACCGCCCGCGAACCCCCGATCCCTTCCAGCTGGTTGATGATCGCCGCCATCCGCTCCTTCGGCTTCATCGTCGGGTCGATCCGGAGGACGAGCGAGGAAAGCCGGCCGATCGCTTCGGCGTCGGCGGCAATATCGGAGCCCGCTTTCCCGACGTTGATGAAAACCTCCAGCGGATTACTGTCGCCGTTTTCATTCACCGTCACAAAAGCGCTGCCGACTGGCGTATCCACTCGGTAGGTGGAGCCGACCGTCCGCATCGGCCGGGGCTTGACCGCCAGCTCTCCCTCCCGCTTCTGCTTGGTTTCTTCGGTCTCCAAGACCACTTCTTTGCGAGTACCGGTAACGTAAACGGTTAGACCTTTGCAGCCCAGCTTCCAAGCCTCCAAGTAGGCTTGGCGAACATCATCCACCTTGGCATCGGCTGGAAAATTGCAGGTTTTGGAAATGGAGTTGTCGACAAATCTCTGCAAAACCGCCTGCATCTTGATGTGCTGTTCAGGAGTAATGTCCTGGGAAACGACGAAAACCCGCCGGATCTCCTCCGGCACCGCCTTGATCCCCTGGACGGTCCCCTTCTTCCGGACCTCGGCGTAGATGTTATCCCGCCGGCTGTGGTCCAGGCCGGATTTCTCTAGCGCCCGATCAAACATCGCACTGGTGTAGGAAAGCTCTCTCTTGCCCTGATCCTCTCCCGCCGCCTGGAAGAGCCGGCGGACGTAGGAGAGGGCGAAGACCGGCTCGCAGCCGTAGCCCTCGGCGCCGGCCACGGTCGAGATGGTGCCGGTAGGCGCCACTGTGGTCTGGGCCCCGTTGCGGATGCCGTGCTTCTTGATCCCTTCCACTACCAACGTCCAATCCAGCTTCGGCCGGCCGAAATCCTGCTCGTAAGGATAAAGGGGAGTCGGCGGCTGCCAGGTAAGCTTCTTCGGGTCGTAGATCGAACCCTTAATCGCCAGGAATGGTTTTCGATCTCGAGCCAGCTCAATTGAAGCCCGCATCGAGTGGTAGCGGATGAACTCCATGATCTGCGCCGCCAGCTCCAACCCGTCCTCCCCGCCGTAGGAAACCCCCAGGGCATACATCGCATCGGCCAGCCCCATAATCCCTAGGCCGATCCGCCGGACCGCCATCGCCGCCTCCCGAAGCTGGGGTATTTCCGGTACGTAGGCGTTGGCTTCAACCACGTTATCCAAAAAAACGGTGGAGATCCGGATGGTTTCGGCCAGCTTCTCCCAATCAATCTTCCCTCGCGAAGTGATGTGCTTGGCCAGGTTAATCGAACCCAAGCAGCAATTTTCGTACGGCCCGAGCCATTGCTCCCCGCAATTGTGAACCACCAAGCCGTTAGCGATAAAGGAATGTGTTGCGGGCTGCTTGAGATCGTAAACCGGCTCTCGCCCATCAAATTCGAGTGCTTCAAAAGTGGCAAGAAACATCTCCTGATAAGGACCCCGCCGCATCCGGCTCAAATAACCCGCCAGCTTATCCTGCTTGGCGGCCGTCAAAAATCCGATCTCATTGGCAAACCGAATCAAGTTGGCTTTGCTGACCGCAAGGTCATGCTGGGCCTGATGGAAATAATCTTTCATCCCGCCGTGCCCGTCCGGCATCGGCCTAATGCCCGCCCGCCGGCGCTCTTGATAGATACGGCTGGCGATCCCGAAATTGAGCAAGAGCCTCTGAACATCCTTAAGAAGGGGGAGGTGGCTGGAACTCAGGCGGACCGAACAACCTTTCTCTCCTCCGTCGTTGGCCTGACCGTCAGCAGTAAAGAGCGCCTGAAGAAACCCGCGTTGCATCTCCTCGCCCCCCGAAAAAACTGAACTCGGAACCACGAATTTGTTCTCTCCCAACCCCTGCTGCTTAGCCCACTCCAGCAACCGCTCGGAAGAAACCCGAGCCTCGTTGCGATCTGCTATTTCCGTTACGCCCACAGGATAAGCGCGCCTCTGCCCCTCTTTTTCTACCAAACCAGTAACCGCTTGGGCAAAAACCGCCGCCAGCTCCTGCTTTTCCGAGCCGAAGAACGAGAGAACCGCTCGGATGGCAGTCATCGTACCATCTCCAACCAGCCAACCGAGAACTCGACCCGCTTCCAATGATCCTTCCAAACCAAATCCTCCCTTTCGGTTGAGAATGGCAACCCTATCCCCCGACTTAAGGTGACCGGCCTCAATCCACCCTTTTTCAGTCATAACTTTGTGGTTGGCGGTGAGCCGCACCTCGTATCCTTCTCTAGTAATTAACCGATAAACCTCTTTGATTCCAGTCTCGAATACTGGCGAAGCGTTCTGCAGCGTGTCAGTTCCAAAGCGGCCATCGGTAACTACTTTCGCAGCCGCGGCAGAACGAACCAGCTCGTCCGCCCGCCGTAAGCCCGCCTCGGTGTAGATCAAGGTGTCGCCGGTAATGCAGGGGTTGGTTGCTTCTAATTTGTAGAGGTGGGGGACGGGGTTATCGCGGTTGGCGGTGTCCAGAAACAAGATCCCCGGCTCGCCGTTGTGATGGGCGGAGGTGATCATCTCTTCAAACAGGTCCCGGGCATCCACCTCCTGCCAAACCTTTTCCCCGTGGGGGTTAATCAGCGGAAACTTCTCCCCCGCTTCAACCGCCCGCATGAACTCGTCCGTCGCCCCGACCGAGATGTTGAAGTTGGAGATCTCTCCCTCCTTCTCCTTGCAGTGAATAAAAAGGCGAACATCGGGGTGGGAAACCTTCAGCACCGCCATGTTCGCCCCCCGCCGGACTCCGCCCTGGGCGATCACCTCGAAAGCCGCATCATAGGCCTCCAAGAAACCGATCGGGCCGGTGGAGCGGCCGCCGGAGCGCTTAACAAAGTCTCCCCGGGGCCGAAGCGCCGAGAAGGCAAACCCGTTCCCGCCCCCCGTCTGCTGGATCAGCGCCGCCGTCCTGAGAGTTGAGAAGATCCCGGCCGGATCCCGCCCCAGGTCATCCTTGATCGGCAAAACAAAGCAGGCCGCCAATTGGCCCAGCGGAGTGCCGGCGCCGGTCCAGGTCGGGGAATTGGGCACAAAAAGAAACTCCGACAGGAGATTGAAATAAGCCCGCGCTACTTTCTTTGGATCCCTACCGAATTTCTTCTCCGGCGCGGCGATGCCGCGGGCGACCCGCTCAAAGGTTTGGCGGGGAGTCTCGATCGGGTTACCGTCCTCCCCTTTCCGGACGTAGCGGCGGACAAAGACCTCGGCCGAATTCTCCGACATCCCGAAATCCTTTTGGGCTAAAGCAATAGCCGATTTTAAATCCCAAGATTCTTGTGAAGGCATCCGAAAAAAGGGCAGCGGTTACTTATCGTTTAACAAAAATTAAAAAGGGAAAACAATAGGAAAATTAAAGAGAGGCTGTCCCGTGAAAATCAGCCGCGCTTGCGGCGGAGAAAAGACGGCTCGCTGCGCGAACCTATCTTTTTCGGCGCAAAAAGGCGGGGGCTTCGTACTCGTCCCCCTCCTCCTGCATCTTCTCGATCTCCTCCTTGTCCTTGCTGCCCGTAATGGTTTCGGGTGAGGCTAAAGAAAAACCGGTAGCGATCACGGTGATCCGAATCTCGTCCTTCATATCATCACTGATCGAAGCGCCGAAGATAATGTTGGCACCCGAATCAGCCTCTTGGGAAATCACCCGCGCCGCTTCATCCACTTCGTGCATCGAAAGGTCCGGCCCGCCGACCATGTTCATCAGAATCCCGGTGGCGCCCCGCACCGAGAACTCCAACAAAGGCGAAGTAATGGCGGATTTGGCGGCAGTAGAAGCTTTTTCCTGCCCGCTCGCCTCCCCGATTCCCATCAAGGCCGAACCGGCGTTAGTCATCACCGCCCGGACGTCGGCAAAATCCACGTTCACCAGTCCCGGAATGATGATCAGGTCCGAAATCCCTTGAACCGCCCTTCCCAAAATCGAATCCGCCAGCCGGAAGGCCTCTAAGATCGAGGTCTCCCGCTCGACAATCTCCAACAGCTTTTGGTTAGGGACCACAATCAAGGCGTCCACTTTGTCGTGAAGGGCCTGAATTCCCCGGACGGCGTTCTCCATCCGCTTGGCGCCCTCAAACCCGAACGGTTTTGTGACCACCCCCACCGTCAGCGCCCCGATCGACTTGGCGATTTCCGCCACGATCGGCGCGGCTCCCGTCCCGGTGCCTCCACCCATCCCGCAGGTCACAAAAACCATATCCGCTCCCTCCAGCCGGTTGCGGATCATCTCGACCGACTCCTCTGCCGCTTTCTGGCCGATCTCTGGATCGCCGCCGGAACCAAGCCCGCGGGTCAATTTTTCTCCGATTTGAATTTTGTTAGGAACTTCCAGGGTAGAGAGGGCTTGAGAATCGGTATTGACCGCGAGGAATTCCACTCCCGTAATTCTTTGGGAACGAACCATCGAGTTGAGGGCGTTGCCGCCCGCGCCGCCCAGGCCCAGAACCTTAATATCCGCTACTTTTTCGATCTCCGGTTTGACTCTCATTTTGTCGCTATAGTGCACAGCGCTATGGCGCTAAATGCTAGGTCGCCGTTAGGCGGCCGTCCATTAGTTAAGGCAGGAAGGACTTTCCCCATTCTACCACCCGCCCAAACAATTGGGTAACTTTTTTGGTATTGATCGCCGGCAGGCTCATCCCCTCCCGTGGCTCAAAGCCGGCGCCGTAGATCACCAAACCGATGGTGGAAGCGTGGGCGGGCGTCGAAACCTCCTCGATTAGCCCCGAAACCCCCTTCGGCGTCCCCACCCGCAGCTGCAAGCGAAGGATCTTGTGAACAGTATCCTTGAGACCGATCGTTTGGACCGCCCCGCCCGTCACAATCAGCCCCGACGGCAAGTTGCCTTGTTGCCCGGAATTCTTGATCTCCAACCCCACCATGCTGAAAATCTCAGAAAGGCGGGCTTCCACAATGTTGTTCACGAGGGAGAGGGGGATTGATTGCACCTCCAACCCCAGCTCGGAAATATCCACCTCGTCCCGCTTGTCCTCGCTGGGCTTCAAGGAACCCTCCGAGAGCTTAATCTTGATCCGCTCCGCATCCTCCAGTGAAACGCGCAGGCCGACGGCCAGGTCGTTGGTGATATTCTGGCCGCCGATCGGCAAAACCGAAGCGTAGGCTGGGCTTCCGTTAATAAAAACGATCACTTGGGTTGTCTCCCCGCCTATGTCCACCAAGGCGCAGCCCAAATCCTTCTCAGTGCCGGAAAGGACCGCCTCGGCTGAGGCCAAGCCGCAAAAAACCAGGTCCTCGACCTCCACCCCGACCTGCGAAACGCACTTCACCAGGTTGCGCATCACCGTGGTCGCCCCGGAAATAATATTGGTCTCGACCTCCATCCGCACCCCGCTCATTCCGATCGGATCATTGACGCCGTCCTGGGCATCTACCGTAAACCCCCGCGGCAGGACGTGGATGATCTCCCGGGAGGAAGGCAGAGAAACCGCCCGGGCCGCTTCGGTCACCCGCTCGACGTCCTCTTCGTTAATCTCGGACCCTTCCCCGCCGACCGCCACCACGCCGTGGGAATTCAGCGAAGAAATGTGCTTGCCGTCAACCGTCACGAAAGCCGATCGGATCGGATACCCCGCCATCCGCTCGGCCCCTTCCAAGCTCTCGGAAATGGCGGCGACCGCCTCGTCGATATCCACCACCACGCCCTTCTTGATGCCGCGGGAGGGAACGGTGGAAACCCCAATGATGGAAATTTTTTTCTCGGGTGAGACCGAAGCAATGACGGCAGAAATCTTGGTGGAGCCCACGTCAATGCCGGTCACAATGTGTTCCTTAGCCATAATCAATCAATCCGATATTATCACAGTTTTACTACGGTTCGAGAGAAGCGCAAATCGATGATTTTGGGGGTTTTGCCTTTCAATTTGAGGCGCCGCAAAATCTCAGTCATTAGCCCCACCTGCCCCTCGATCTCCCGCCCGGCGTTCAACCAGACGGTAGTCTTGGCCAACCGGATTTCGATCGTGTCTGCTCGGAGGTAAATCGCCTTGGTTTCCAGGCCCTTCTGGGACATCAAATCCAGGGTTTCCAAATAGCCGGCGATTCCTTGCTCATCAATGGCCAGCCGGGTCCCAACTGCTCCTTCAAAATCATCGGAAAGATTGATCACCGGCAGGGACTCCTCTCCCGCCGTTCGAAAAAGCAGGCCCTCTTGGTCGATCAGAAACCGGGCTTGGTTCTTGTCCTCGATGATTGCCAGCGGCTGGCGCACCGCAATCTTAATTACCAACCGGTCCGGCAGGTTTTTCTCGATCACCACCGCCTTTACCGTCGGAAAATTTACCTTGATTTCCTCCTCCACCTTCTTGGAATCGAGGAAAAAAATGCTTCGAGCCAACACCTCCTCGGAGATTCGCTGCCGCACCAGCGCCTCGTCGGCCAGCTGCTCAAACTCGAACTCCAACGCCTTAACCTGAAAGATGTCCGACCGCAGGAAGAAGAAAACGGAGAGGGTGGCGAAAAAAATGGTCAGCAGCGTCGAGATCGGCCGGTAAGGTATCACAACTTGTTTGGAACCAACCGGCACAAAAATCCGGGGGGAACGGCGCAGCATCTGCAGCCGGCGGCGTTGGAAAAAACGGATCATCTCTTTAAGTTTATAACAGTTCGATAATTTCGGAGGCGATCCGCTCGGCCGTTTGGGGATTGATCAGGCCTTTAGCCCCCGCCGCCGCTTTTTGGTAGCCCTTGAGGTTGGCGAAAATCTCTTTCAGGGCCTCCAGTAAAGCCCGGGAAGTGAGCCGCTCCTCTTCTAGAACCACAGCTGCTCCCCGCTCCGCCAGGATTTGGGCGTTGAGGAATTGTTCTCGCCGGGAAACCCAAGGGATCGGAATTAGGATCGCCGGCTTCCCCAGCGCCGCCAGCTCCGTCACCGTGTTGGCTCCCGCCCGCCCGACCACGATGTCGGCAGCCGCGTAAACCGCCCCAATCTCCTCCAGCCCGAAATACTCCTGCAGGATGTAGCGGTCGCGGAGCCGCTTCGGCAGCTGGTCCTTGAGGATGGAAAGCTTCTGATAGTCTTGAAACTTTTCGGCCGCGCCGGTCTGGTGGATTAGGTTGTAATTTTCCAAAAACTGGGAAAGGGCTCCCCGGACAGCTTCATTGATCACGTGCGCCCCCTGCTTGCCTCCGGTCACATAGACCGTCGGCCGGCCATCCCGAAATCTAAATCGCTTGGTTCGTTCCTCAAAAACCTCGTCCCGAACCGGATTGCCGGTGAGCACGGTTTTTTGGGAAGGAAAGTACTTGAGCGAACTTTTCCAGGATACAAATACCCGGCGGGCGAAAAACGAAATAAAACGGTTCGCCCAGCCAAAAACCACTGTCTGTTCGTGCGTCACCGCCGGAATCCGCAAGAGGAAGGCTGCCAAAACCACCGGCGCGGCCAGATATCCGCCGAACGAAACCACCAGCTTCGGCCGGAGCCGGAGCAAGAGGTAGAGGGCGTGAAGCAGGCCCAGCGGCAGCTTCAACAGTTCCCTCAAGGAAGAGCGGTAGATTTTCCCGGTCTTGAGGTGGTAGAACGGAATGCCCAGCCGGGTGACGGTCTTGAACTCCACCGATTCCGTCCGCTCTCCGCTCAAGGAGTAGCGGTGCCCCACCCAAAAAAAACGAAAGCGGCCCCGCTTTTTAAGCGCGGCGATCACCGCCA
>JBBDZL010000012.1:17200-24994 GCA_040900215.1 Patescibacteria group bacterium
CCCACCCAAAAAAAACGAAAGCGGCCCCGCTTTTTAAGCGCGGCGATCACCGCCACCGCCGGGTCGTGGTGGCCGCCGGTGATTAGGATCGGAATCGATTTCTCTTCGGGGCTCATCGGCGGGTCGGCCGCGGGACCACCGTGTACCGGCTAATGTTCAAAAGAATCCCGATCGACAGCAGCGACATTAAAATCGAAGAACCCCCGTAGGAGATCAGCGGCAAGGTGATGCCCGTCAGTGGAAGAAGACCAACCATTGCTCCCAAGTTTAAAACAGTTTGGACCGCTAGCCAAGCCGTCACCCCGGCCGCCAGCACCCGGCCGAGTTCGTCGGGAGCCCGCTCGGCAATCCGAAACCCCCGGTAAATCATAAAGGCAAAAACGGCGACCACCAGCGCCGCCCCTAAGAAACCAAACTCTTCCCCCACCACGGCAAAGATCGCATCGGTCTGGATATCGGGAATGTAGCCGTATTTCTGGCGGGACATTCCAATCCCTAATCCCCACAGCCCCCCCGACCCCAGCGTGATCTGCACCTGCCGGATCTGATAGCCGGCTCCCTGGGGGTCACTCTCGGGGTTTAGATAAGTTTCCCAGCGTTCCAAAAAGGTTGAGCTCTGAAGAGCGAGCGCCAATCCCCCGCCCCCCAGGATCAGCAGGGCCAGCAGGACCTGGCGAAAGCCGGCACCCGCAAAGAAGAAGCAGGCCAGGCCAGCCGCCGTAATAATTCCGGCCGAGCCCAAGTCCCTTTCCAGCGCCACCAGGCCGGCGACCAGCAGGGTCGGAAAAAGAAAGGAACGAAAAGAGGGCCCCGCCCGCTTCAGGCCGGCCCGCGCCCCGGAAAAAAGGGTTGCCAAGTAAATGATTAGGGCCAGTTTGGCAAACTCCGAGGGCTGGAACCGGATCTCATCCAGCACCGGAATAGAAGTCGGCAGCGGAATGGCAAACCAGCTCTGGGAACCGCGAACCTCCAAACTGATCGGTGTCGGGAGTAGGACCAGGACCAGCAGCCCGACCGCCAGAATGAACAGCGGCAGAGCAACGCGCCTAAACCACCGGTAGTTAATCCGGTGGAGAAGGAATCCCCCGGCCGCTCCCAATGAAACCCAAATCAACTGCTTAACCAGAAAATAAAATTGGTTTCCGTAGGATTCCAGCGCTTGGGCGGAGGAGGAATCGTAGACCACCAGCAATCCCAAAAGCAAGAGAAAAACCACACCCCCCAGGAGATACCAATCGAGGCTGTGTTGGGCAGAGTAAATAATTTTTTTCAGCATATCCTAAGTCAGGGCGAGAAAGAGACCGAGAAAAGCGAGGAACGCACCGGCCAGCCAAAACCTCATTGTCACCTTGGTTTCGGACCACCCCTTGATCTCAAAGTGATGGTGGATCGGCGCCATCAGGAAAGGCTTGGTTTTCCGGAGCTTGACCGCCGCAATTTGCAGCACCACCGAGAGGCCTTCGGCGATGAACACGCCCCCCACCACTAAAAGGACGAACGAGCGCTCCAACATCAGCGACATGGTTACGAACGCCGCCGCCCAGGCCAGTGCCCCGACGTTCCCGGCAAAAACCCGAGCCGGAAAGATGTTGAAGTAAAGGAACGGCAGCAGCCCGCCGATCAGCGTTCCGGCGGCGATCGCCAAATCTTCCCGACCGGCAACGGCCGTCAAAGCGAGAATCGCCGTGAAGGCAATCGTCAACAATCCTCCGGCTAATCCGTCCAAGCCGTCGGTGATGCTAACGCTGTTGACCAGAAAAAGGAAGAGGAAAACGACGATCGGGATGTAGAGAAACCCCAATTCGATCCGGCCCGCTCCCGGCAGCCAAACTCCGGTTCCCCCCACCGCCGCCAGCCAAAGCGCCAACAGCGCTCCGACGGCCGTTTGGTAAAGAATCTTTTGGTAGGCGGTGATTCCCCCGACGTTCTGCGACCCCAAAGCCCGAAAAATTTCCCGAAAGATGTTCCAGGGCAGCAGCAGGATCTTGTAGATGTCCCAGGTCCAGCCCGAGAATGTGACGATCGGGACGATTTTCTCCCGGATGGTTTTTTGCAAACTGGATCGGCGGTAGATCTTTAATAAATCTTCAGCCAACCCCAGCGCCGCCATCGCGGTAACTACCCCTAACAAAACCCCGACTTGAGGCGTAAAGTTAAAGATCAGATTTAGAACCAGAAAAACCAAAATCGGCAGAAGGCCGGCGGCCGTCGGCGTTCCCTGCTTGGCAAAATGCGTCCGCGGCACATCGGGGTTGATCACTTCCTTGAGCTGAAACCGGAAGAGGAAATTGATAAAGACCGGGTAGAGAAAGAAGGTTAGGCCGGCGGCGAGAAGCAGAAATCCTAAGGCAGGCATGTTTGGTTAAATACTATCAACCCCATAGGTGTAATTCAATGCTCCCCAAACCCAACCAGCTGCACCTCCGGTTCCAAATCGATCCCGAATTTCTCTTCCACCCGGCGCCGGTACTTCTCCGCCAACCGCCAAAAATCGCGGGCGGTTCCCCCGCCCTCGTTAAAGAAGAGATTTCCATGGTAGTCGGTGATTCGGATCGCCCCCCGCGATTTTCCTTTCGCCCCTACCTCTTCCAACAAGTAGCCGGCGGGCACCTTCCCGTGCCTGATCTTATCCCGGGGAATCTGCCGAAGGGCGACGGCGGGCAGATCGGCCGCCCGCAGGTTCTTGAAGAAGCTCCCGGGGCACTTCAGCCCGGGCGGGTACTTGACGTCCCGAACGGCCCGAACCTCCCGCGAAGCCGCCCGCAGCGTCTTCGGATCCCCGAGCCCCGGCCGAAATTCGGCTTCGATAATGAACCAACCCCTTTTTTCCTTGAAAATGCTCTCCCGGTAGGAGAAGCGGCACTGGGAGCGGCGAATAATCCTTCTCACCCGGCCGTCAAAAACGGTTACGCTGATCAGCGCATCGCTGATCGTTTGGCCGTAGGCCCCGGCGTTGCCGTAAATAGCGCCGGCCACAGTCCCCGGAATGCCGGTTAGGTTTTCAAATCCGGCTAAACCGATACGATTGGCAAAATCGACCAATTTCTGGAGAGCGGTTCCACCCTTAACCGTGAGCTTCCTGCCCGACCGGCGGATGCCGGCAACTTCATTCTTAATCACCAAACCGGGAAAACCGCGGCCGCTGATGAGAAGATTGCTCCCCGAACCGATTACCAGCCAAGGGATATTTTCGGCTTCGGCCCACCGAATTGCTTCCTTTAATTGATCTTCAACCTTGACCGAAACAAAATGATCGGCCGGCCCGCCGATTCCCAACGTGGTGTAGCGCGCCAAAGGAATATTTTTTTGAAAAAAAAGCCTCCGTGACATCTCAGTCGGAGGCTTTCGCAAACTCTTCTCGCACCACCTGTTGATCGCTCCAAGGATGTTCGACGCCTTTGATCGCCATCGTCGTCTCGTGCCCTTTTCCCAGAAGCAGGATCGTATCTCCTGGCTGGGAAAACTGCAGCGCCAAGCGGATAGCCCGCCGGCGATCGGGAACGCGGAAAAAATTTTTCCCTTCCACCGCCCCCTCGGCAAAGCAACCGCCCGCAATCTCATCCATAATCTTCCCCGGGTCTTCGCTCCGCGGATCCTCGGAAGTGAGGATCGCCAGATCGGCGGTGCGGGCGGCGATCGCCCCCATCGCCGGCCGCTTGGCGCGATCCCGCTCCCCCGCCGCCCCAAAAACCACCAGCAAACGGGAACCGGCCGGCTTGGTTAAGGCAACGTGATTTAGCACCTTCGCCAACGCCGCCGGAGTATGGGCAAAATCGACCAAGACCGCTCGATCCGGAATCTCCTTAATCTTCTCAAACCGCCCTACCAAAACTTTAGGATCAAATTCGGCCAACGCCGCGCGGATGTTCGAAAGAGAAACCCCCGCTGCCGAAGCCGCGGCGGCGGCCGCCAAAGCGTTTTGGACGTTGTACTCCCCCGGCAGGGGAAGGGTGATCTCCACCGACTCCCGGCCCCGGAAAAGCCGGAACCGGTTGCCGGACGGGGAACTTTTGATCTCCCGCGCGGTAAAAGCGGTTCCGGTCCTAGAGAGGCCGTAGCTCACTACTTTCCCGCGCGCGGCTCGGGAAAAAACCTCAAAGGAAGGGTCGTCGCGGTTGAGCACCGCTAAAGGAACCGATTTAAAGAGCCGAGCTTTGGTATCGCGGTAGCGCTCAAAAGTTTCGTGGTAATCCAAATGCTCGGGAGTAACGTTCGTTAAAACCGCCGCCTCAAACCAGGTCCCGGCGATCCTTTCTTGGGCAATCCCGTGCGAAGTTACTTCCACCACCACCGCTTTCTTACCGTTCTTCACCGCTTCCGCCAGAAGCTTCTGCAAGATTGGGGCGGGGGGAGTCGTGGTATGCAACCCCGGAACGCTGATTGTTGAAAGAACCTCGGTCTTGATCCCGGCCCGATTGAGAATCGCCCCCAGCAAGTGAGAAGTGGTCGTCTTCCCGTCGGTTCCCGTCACGGCAATCGTCTTTAGCCGGCGGGAAGGGTGGTGGTACCAAGCGGCGCAAAGTTGCCCCAAAGCGGCCCGAGAGTTCGCCACCCGGCGGTATTTGGAAAAACCCAAATCCCGCTCCCCGACCACCAGCGCAGCCCCTTTTCGGATCGCCGCCGCAGCAAAATCGTGGCCGTCGAAATTATCCCCCGCTACCGCCACAAAAATACTACCTTCCCGAACCTGACGGCTATCGTCGGTCACTCCCGTACAAATTGAAACCCATTCCTCCCAATTGGGCACGCGCATTCTCTCTCCTTTCCTAAGAAGATGCTTTTCCATTCTATCAAAGGCCTCTTCGATTTCCCCTTCCTTAGCCGCAAAGGAGAGACGCAAGTAATCTTCCCCGCTCGGGCCGAAAGCCGATCCCGGCACGACAGCCACCCCCGCTTCCTCCAGCAGCCGCCGCGCAAAAACCGCCGCATCCCTTACTCCTTTCGGCTTCACAAAGAAATAATAAGCCCCTTCGGGCACCTTAAATTCGAAATAATCCTCCAACTTTTGCAGCCGCCGCCGCATTCTTTCTCTCCGACCCAGCAAAATCTGCGCAAACCGCTGGGGCAAGTCCGGAAAATCTCCCAAAGCCGCCAAAGCGGCGTACTGGGCCGGAAGTGAAGCTCCCGCCGTGGTGAACATCTCGTGGCTCTTGAGGATTTCGACTGCGGCCGGGGAATCGGCCAACAGATACCCCACCCGCCATCCCGAGAGTGAGAAAGATTTGGAAAAACTCATCAGCCGCACCAATCTCGGCCGGACGGATTTAATATCCCCCAGCGGGGTGTAAGCCACTTGGGGGTCGACGAAGAAACGGTAGACCTCATCGGCGAAAATCCAGAGATTATGCTTTTCGGCGATTGCGGCAATCTCCTCCAATTCTGCTCTGGTGTAAACCGTGCCGGTCGGGTTATTCGGGTGGCAAATTATAATCCCCTTCGTCCGGGGCGTAATGGCTTGTTTCAATTCGGAGACATCCAACCTCCAGTTGGGAGGTTCCAACGGTACAAACACCGGCGTAACTCCAAAAATCTTGGGAATGTTCAAAAAAGGAAAGTAGGAAGGAGTGGGAACGATCAACTCATCGCCCGGAGAAAGCAGTGCCGCCAGCGCCGCGCCCATTCCTTGGAGCGCCCCGGCGGTGATCAAGACTTCCTTTTCGGGATCGTAGAAAGTTTTTTCCCGAGAGAGATGCCATTCGGAGATCTGGCGCCGCAACTCCGGAATTCCCCGCGGCGGTCCGTAAAAATCGGCTTTCCCATCTTCGATCGCGGCGATGGCCGCGCGCCGCACCTCCAGCGGAGGGAGAAATCTTGGAATCCCTTGGGCCAAAGAAACCGCGCCGATTTTCTCGGCCTCGGCCTGAATCCGCTTGATCGGTGAGAAAGGAATGTCCTTGGTCTTGGAGAACATCTTTTAAATATAGAAACGGGATAACAGGCCTGACATCACCGTAAGACAGCCGGCGCAGTCCAACGCGTCGAGGGAAGGAGAAGCTGGGGAGGTACTTTTGCGAAGCAAAATTACAACCGAACGAAGAGAGGGCAGTATAATAGAACCATGCTCAAAAAACCGCTCCGCCGCTTGCTGCGGATCATCCTCTTCTTTTTGGCCCGGGCCGCGCTCAAAAAACACCGGCCGACGGTGGTGGCGATCGTGGGCGAGGGGAAAACCGAGATCGTCCGGGAGGCTCTCTATACCGTTCTCCGAAAACACTTCCCTACCCGCCGGAACCTCGAAGCCCCCAACGCCGAATTCGTTCTGCCGCTAGCGGTTCTTGGAGCCAAGGAATACCCCCTCTCCGCCGCCGGCTGGCTTAAGATCCTGGCCCGGAGCACGGCCCGACTGCTGCTCCGCCCACCCTACCGCCACACCCTGGTCCTGGAAATCGAGTACACCCGTAAGGAAACTTTTGATTACTTTTGGAACATTACCCGCCCCAGGGTACTGGTAATCTGTGGAAAAACTCCCTTTCTCTCTCCTCACCAGACCGCCCGAAAGGTGTTCCGGACTAAGGAAACTCCGAACCTCTCCGGCTACTTGGAAGCCGCGCTAAAAGTGGCGGAAGACCTCGGGATTCCTAAGAAAGAAGCCCGCCGGGACCTGCAGGAATTCCAGCTGCCCAAGGCCCGCATCAATATTCTGCCGGCGAAGGATGGCGGAATGATCGTTGACGCTACTTACCATTACCTTCCCCCCAACCCGGTGGCCTTGGAGGAAATTTTGGAGGCGCTACCGGGCCGGAAAATCATCCTTTCCCCCCGGAAAGATATCCCCGAAAACTTCAAGGTCCGGCGGGGAGAGATCGCAGTCGTCACCGGCCCCTACCGCAAGATGTGGACCTACCCCGCCAAACTTTCCGAGGCGCCATGGACGTAAGAAAAGCGAATAGCCACTAGCGAATAGCGATTAGGAAAAGCGCGCAGGCGATGTGCTTTTAAGGGACATCCCGCAGTCCGACGGGACGAGGGCGAGGCGCTCCGCCAGCCCGGCGGAGACGCCGTTCCCGAAAAAGCATGAGCCGAGCGCATAAAACTATGGACATTCACGAAGAAGAAAAGCTGGTCCGCGCCGCCCAAAAAATCAAGAGCGGCCCCAACGCTCCCTTCGGGGAACTCTATCAACATTACGCTTCCCGGGTTAAAAAATTCTTCCTCAAGCGCCTCGCGGACGAAACCCTGGCCGACGACCTCTCTTCCAAGACCTTCGAAAAAGCCCTCCACGGTCTGGGCAAGTTCCGCTGGCAAGGAATCCCCTTCTCGGCCTGGCTCTTCCGAATCGCCCGCAACGTCTTCTTTGATCATCTAAGAAGTGAGCGAGGCAAAAAACACGTCTCGCTCGAAAAAACCGCCCCGCTCAAGAGTAATCTGCCAACCCAGTTCGAGGAGTTGGAACAAGCCCAAGAGCACGAGCTCCTCTGGAAAGCTATCGCCAAACTGGCCGGCCGGGAGCGGGAAATCGTTTACCTCAAGTTCTACGAGGGGCACACCAACCGCATTATTGCGGAGATCACCCAGCTCTCCGAAACCAATGTGGGCACCATCCTCTACCGAACGCTCCGGAAGCTAAGGGAAGATCTAAAAAACATATAAGCGAAGGGTTTCGAGAAAGCGCAGCTTCGAGATGTTTGAGCGAGGGCCCGATTTCGATCCTATGCTTTGAGAAATCGGCGTCCGGTTCGCCTGAGGCGAACGCGAGTCCTCGAAGCGAGAACTTAGAAACCCGAGTTTTAAAACGCCAAAATGTGGGCACCATCCTCTACCGAACGCTCCGGAAGCTAAGGGAAGATCTAAAAA
>JBBDZL010000012.1:25094-26900 GCA_040900215.1 Patescibacteria group bacterium
AACGCCAAAATGTGGGCACCATCCTCTACCGAACGCTCCGGAAGCTAAGGGAAGACTTGAACTTGCAGAACCTATAGTTTAGTAGTAGAATTAGCTTAATCAGTGTTCCGGGAGGTTCTCATGAATGGCACGTTGGTGGTCGTCGAAAAGGACCACTCTTGCGGCCGGTGTCCGGAAGTCATTCCAACCGGATCTAAGGCCTGGGAAATTCAGGTGCGAACCACCACTCCGAACCAATGGGGAAACGACCGGCCGATCATGGTGCGGGTTCACTATCACCCCGAGTGTTGGGAGGCCAAGCAGGGTTAGGAAGCAATTCCTGACCCTTTTTTTAACCGATCTTTCTGATCTTTGCTCCCAAACGGGAGAGTTTTTCCTCCAAGTTCTCGTACCCCCGCTCGATGTGTTCCACCCCCGAAATTCTGCTCTCTCCCTCGGCGGCCAGCGCCGCCAAGACCAGCGCCGCTCCCGCCCGCAGGTCGGTGATCTGGGCCTGAGCCCCCTTCAACGGCGTTGGCCCGGAAACTTTCGCAAAAGTCTTCGGCTCGCCGGCCCCCTGCCAATCAAACTCGTAGTCCTCCGGCGCAAAATCCCGGCCCAGTTCCCCGGGAGTATGGAGCTCGATCTGCGCTCCAAATTTTTTCAGCTCCGCCAAGTATTTCCAGCGGTCCTCGTAAACGGTTTCGTGGACCAACGAATCTCCCTTAGCCTGGGTCAGCAGGACGGTCAAAGGCTGCTGCCAGTCGGTCATAAACCCCGGATGGGGAGAGGTCTCCACTTCCGCCGATTCAAAGACCGTTCCCTCTTTGACGTAGACCCGCAGATTATTTCCCTGCACCTCCCAGGAAACCCCGATCTTTTGAAGCTTCGCCAAAAAAGAATTCAAATCGGCGGTGTTCAGGTTGGTCATCCGAATGTCCCCCCGCGTCACCGCCGCCGCCACCCCGTAAGTGACTGCCTCGTTCCGGTCGGGAATAACCCGGTGCCGGGCGCCGGCCAGCGACTGGACCCCCTGGACGCGCAAGATCCCCGGGTTCTTCGAATCCCGCTCAATCTTCGCCCCCATCTCATTCAAAAGCGCGGCCAGGTCGTCCACCTCCGGCTCCTGCGCCGCTCCCATCATCTCGGTCTCCCCTTCGGCCAACACGGCGGCCAGCATAATGTTCTCCGTCCCCATCACGGTCCGCTTCTTGAAAACCACCCGTCCCCCGCGCAGCTTCTTCGCCGTCCCGACGATCCTCTCCTTTCCCACTTCGAATTTCGCTCCCAACGCTTCCAGCCCCGCCAGATGACGGTCAAGCGGCCGGGTTCCGATTGCGCATCCCCCCGGAGCCGGCAGAACCACCCGCCCTTGCCGTGACAGTAATGGGCCCATCACGATGATTGAACCGCGGCTTTGGCTGGAAAGGCGGACGGGAACTTCGGTTCTCAAACTGATCGGGGGGCGAAGGATCAAAACTCCCGGCGAGCGGGAGACTTCC
The DNA here is from genome assembly GCA_040900215.1 of Patescibacteria group bacterium. GTDB lineage: Bacteria > Patescibacteriota > WWE3 > 9FT-COMBO-53-11 > 9FT-COMBO-53-11 > 9FT-COMBO-53-11. The sequence continues at coordinate 26,576 of JBBDZL010000012.1, forward strand.
ACTCCCAGAGCTTTCACAATCTCCAAATCAATCTCGACATCCGAAATCGCCGGCACGTTCTCCAAGGTAAGTTGGTCCGAAGTAAGCAGCGAAGCGGCAATCTCTTTGACCACCGCATTTTTCGCTCCCGAAATTTTTACTTCGCCTTTGAGGGGAATTCCGCCTTCAATAATGTATTTCTTTTCCGGCACGGAGATTAAATTTTAACACCTTCATTTGGAATTACTTGGACGGTCGCCTCAGGCGACCTAGCAAATTCGCTGCGCTCACTTGGACGGCTTGCTTCGCAAACCTAGCAAATTCGCTGCGCTCATTTGTCGGGACT